>CAZAGA010000346.1:0-3869 GCA_964484335.1 uncultured Anaerolineaceae bacterium | reverse complement strand
AGGTCGGGCAGGGCGGTAACCTGCTCTCCACTGGCCAGAAGCAGTTGATCAGCCTCGCAAGGGCTGTGCTGGCCAAACCCGAAATCTTTGTGATGGATGAGGCGACCAGCTCGGTCGATACGCTGACCGAAGCGCTGATCCAACGCGGCATGGAACACCTGATGGAAGGCCGCACCAGCTTCATCATCGCCCACCGCCTGTCCACCATCCGCAAGGCCGATCGCATCCTGGTGATCGAGGACGGGCGAATCGCCGAGATCGGCAGCCACAGCGAGCTGCTGCGCCGGCGGGGCCATTACTACAGCCTGTATACCCAGCAATTCCGCCATGAGCTCGAGAAGGAATACGACCTATACCGGTTGACTGGCGATGCTGCCCCGGCTTGATATCAAGCGTGGTAAGAATGAAAAATCGGCCAGGCCGATTTTTCATTCTTACCACGCTTTCGGTCACTCGATCACGACCGAAGAGAGATCTTCCTTCGGGACGGGGTACTCCATCTTGAAGTCTTTGAGCGTGTCGACCAGGACCTGCGAGATCACCAGGTCGCGATACCACTTGCGGTTGGCTGGGACGATAAACCACGGCGCCCAGGCCGTGCTGGTCTTCGATAGGACATCCTCGTATGCATTCTGGTAGTCCTTCCACAAGGCCCGCTCTTTTAGGTCCCCGACGTTAAATTTCCACTGCTTTTGAGGATCATCCAGGCGCGCTTGCAGGCGCTCTTTCTGCTCGTCCTTGCTGATATGCAGGAAGAATTTTAAGATTGTGGTCCCTTCCTGGGCCAGGAGGCGCTCGAATTCATTGATCTGATCGTAACGCTTTGACCAGACATCTTCGGGCACCAGGTTATGCACCCGCACAACCAGGACATCTTCGTAATGGCTGCGGTTAAAAATGACCAGTTCGCCCTTGCCAGGCACCTGCTTGTGTACTCGCCACAAATAATCCCGGTCCAACTCTTCGCTGGTCGGCACCTTAAAACTGGCCACCTTCACACCCTGGGGGTTAACCCCTTCGAAGACCTTGCGAATGGCGCCATCCTTGCCGGCGGTATCCATCCCCTGCAGTACGACCAGGATTTTTTGCTTATGCTCAGCAAAAAGCAGTTCCTGAAGCACCTCCAGCTCGGTATTCAGCTCGGCTACTTTCTCTTCGCCTGCCTTCTTGCCTTTCTTGGCCAGGCGATCATCGTCTGGGTCCCATTCATCCAACTTGATTTTTTGTCCTGCTTCCACCAGGTAGGGATTCATGCCATGCTCCTTATCAAAATTTCAGTGCTTTTGTCATCTTATTATGTGACATTATACAATTATATTGTTCGGGTTTATCGGTTAAAATAATCCAAATTAATCAATTATTAAAGGTATCGAATAATGAACGGTGCAAGTCAATTGAAAATAATTTACCAGGTGGAAAACGGGAAAGCCCGACCGGCTGGAGCGCAGATCATTGGCGAAGCGCCGGTCAGCTTGACAGTGAATGGAGAAACCTGGCTAACTTTCATGTGCACGCCGCTCGATCTAGAAGCGCTGGCGGTAGGTTTTTTATTTAATGAGGGC
This sequence comes from uncultured Anaerolineaceae bacterium, assembly GCA_964484335.1. Classification (GTDB taxonomy): domain Bacteria; phylum Chloroflexota; class Anaerolineae; order Anaerolineales; family UBA4823; genus CAZAGA01. The sequence continues at coordinate 2,307 of CAZAGA010000346.1, read as the reverse complement.
TTACTCGAAAGCCGGGAGGAGATTGCGGATGTGCGCGTCTGCCAGACTGGCGACAATGTCGATGTCTGGACGGTAAAAAGCCTGGTCAAACCCAGCCAATGGCGGCGCACCACCGGCTGCACCGGCGGCATGACCAGCGTGGAAGCCCAAATCAGCCTACCCAAGATTCCGGAGATCTCCAATGGCGTTTTGCTGAGCCCCGGACAAGTCGATGAATTGGTCAATAAGCTGATGGAAGCACAAGTGCTCTACAAACAATCCGGCGGCGTCCATACCTCCCTGCTGACCGATGGAGCGGGCAACCGGGTGACGGCGGAGGATATCGGCCGCCATAATACGCTGGATAAAATTGCCGGTCGCTGCCTGCTCGAAAACGTCCAATTCAAACGGCGCATCTTGCTTACCACCGGACGGATCAGCTCCGAAATGCTCCAAAAGGCCGCCCGGCTCCAATCCGCCCTGGTCATCTCGCGCACTTCGCCCAGCAGTTTATCAATCTCCCTGGCTGAGGCTTATGGCATCACTTTGATCGGCTACGCCCGGCGTAACCGATTTACGATCTATACGCATTCTGAGCGGATTTTAACCACCCAAGATTCTCTTCCAAAGCCATTAAAAATTGTTTCCGAGGTCGAAACGAGTTTATGAAAATTAAAGACATCCTCCAGATCATCGATGGCGCTTTCTGCACTGAGGGCGAACCCCTGGATGTAGAAATCCGGGGCGGCTGCGGAGCTGACCTGATGAGCGACGTGCTCACCTCGATCCAGCCCCAGGCAGTCCTGCTAACCGGATTGGTCAATCCCCAGGTAGTCCGCACCGCCCAGATGGCTGACGTCAGCGCAATTGTCTTCGTGCGCGGTAAATGCCCGCATCCCGAGACGGTTGAGCTGGCCAACCAGGAGAATATCCCGATCATTTCAACCCCGCTCGGGATGTTCGAGGTCTGTGGTCGCCTATACAAGGCTGGCCTGCCCAGCTTCGAGAATGACCCGCTGCGCACCAATGACTGAGCCAGGTTCCACACCCAGCGGTGAAGCAACCCAAAGCGAAGTGAATGCCCAGTCGATCACTCGGACTGAAGAGCTGGCTTACGTCCTGCGGGTTAACGAGGTCATGTCGCCAGCGCTGATCACCCTCAGCCCTTCGACGCTGATGGCCGAGGTCCTGGATACCTTCCGGCAAAAACGAATCTCCGGTGCACCGGTCGTTTTTTATAATGACCTGATCGGCATTGTCAGCCTGGAAGACCTGATCCGCGCCCTGATGATCAACGACTTGCAATCCCCGGTCAGCAAGTATATGACCACGAATGTGATTACCGTGCGCGAGGCGGATCCAGTTGTCGAGGCCTTGAAGATCTTCAACCGTTATAATGTCGGTCGTTTGCCGGTCGTCAATGAGCAGGGCAAGCTGGCCGGGATGATCACCAAGGGTGATATTACCCGCGGCATCCTCAATGCCCTGCAGAGGGATTTTCAAACTGAAGAAGTCCGTCGTTACCGCGCCAGTCACCTGTTCGAGGATGTCGTCTCGGATCGTACCAGCCTGATCTTACGCTACCACATCAAAAAAGGTGATTTTCTACACGGCGGCAACGCCTCCAGCAACATCAAGCGTGCCCTGGTACGGATGGGCGCCAGCCCGCAGATCGCCCGCCGGTGTGGGATCGCCATCTACGAAGCGGAGATGAACCTGATTATTCACACCACCAACGGTGGGATCATCCGGGTAGAAATTGAGCCGCATAAAATCACCATGCGCGCCATTGATGATGGCCCGGGCATTCCCGATGTCGAGCAAGCTCAAAAAGCCGGCTACTCGACCGCCACCGACGCGGTGCGTGAAATGGGTTTTGGCGCCGGGATGGGCCTGTTCAATATCAAGCGCTGCGTGGACAAGATGACCCTGGAGTCCCAGGTCGGCAGCGGCACCAAGCTAGAGATGAAGATCTACCTGGCGCCAGAAGAAATTGTCGGCGAAACCGGCTACCCAACTGGAGAACTAAGTAAATGAACCTGAAACAAATCATCGATCAATTAGACCTGCGACCGCTGACTGAACCAGTCGATTTCTCCCAAATCGAACCGAGTAGCGGCTACACCTCCGACTTGCTGAGCTGCGTGATGGCGGGCGCCAAACCGAGCTGCATTTGGATCACACTCCAGGCGCATATGAATATCGTCGCTGTTGCGGCACTGCTTGAAATGAGCGCCATCATTATCACCGAAGACGCCCAACCCGACCCTGCCACGCTTTCCAAAGCCAACGCCCAGTCGATCATCCTGCTCTCCAGCCCACTTTCCA
>CAZAGA010000345.1:0-3886 GCA_964484335.1 uncultured Anaerolineaceae bacterium | reverse complement strand
GAGCGAATTGCGGACGATTTCTTCATCGTCAACTACCAATATTTTGGATTTCATGGTCATACTCCTCAGGCAAGGCGATCCGGAAACATGCACCGGGTTGTGGTTTTGAAACGACGCTTAACATTCCGCCATGGGCCTGGATAATCCCATAACTGACGGATAGTCCCAGGCCCAGGCCGCTGTCTTTCGAGCTGTAAAATGGTTCAAAGATCCGCTCGCGCTCAGCGGGTGAAATTCCAGGACCCGAATCCGTGAGCAGGATTTCGACCCCCACCGGACGAGAGGGTTTACGGCTCTTCCGGCGGGTTGGCGTGATCGATTCACAAAGCTGTGTTTGAATGAAGATCAGCCCGCCATTGGGCATGGCCTCCATCGAATTCAAAATCAGGTTTAACAGGACCTGCTGGATCTGGCTAGGCACCACCATCACCTGCGTCAGGTCCTGGGCTAGCTCGGTGGTAACTTGAATTTTATTACGGGTCAATTGCGGTTCGACCAGCGAGATAATACGTTTAACCAATTCATTGATATCCGTCGTCTGGCGGTCGCGCACCCCTGGCCGGTAAAAGTCAAGCATCCGTTGGACGGTTGAGACCAGGCGCTCCATTTCAGAGCGCGCCATGGATAAGTATTTACTCCGGTTGGCGGGCGAGAGGTCATTCCGGTCAGCCAGGTAGAGACAATTTTGGAGCGCCTGGAGCGGATTATTGATTTCATGGGCAATCGAAGCGGTCAGCCGCCCGGCAACGGCAATTCGCTCGGACTGGATCAAACGATTTTCAGCCTGGCGTAGGGCATCCATCCGCTCCTGCAACTCACGATACAGGCGGGCGTTTTGGATCGCCAGGGAGATATTACGGGCGACCAATTCCAGGGTTTCGATATCGGCTTCGGAGAATTCGCGGCCCGGGTGATCGTCCATCACGACCAGGGTGCCGATGACCTGGCCCTTGAGCAGGAGCGGAATCCCGGCTGCTGATTTGAACTCCACCTGCGTGCCCGGCCACAACTTTTCGCTCCAAGTATTATAATCCGCCACGCGCAACGAATGTCCGTGGAGCAGGACCTGGCCGGCAACCCCTTTTCCCAGCGGGATGAAATGACCGGAAAAATCATACCAGGGGTTTTCTGAAGTCTGGACCCTGATTCCAGGTTGGTCTTCATCCAACAAGCCGATCTCAGCCCCTCGGGCCTGGACCAGGTCGCGGGCGCGGTGAACGATACGTTTCAACAAGGTATCCAAATCCAGATCGGCGACAATATCCAAGGCGGTTTCACGCACCGCCTGCAATTGGGACAGATTACGACGCAATGCCTGGTAGCGCCGGGCATTGGTCATCAGGCTCGATAGAATGCCTGCCAGGGTCTCCACCAGAATTTGGTCGCTTTCCAGGAAAGCTTGTTTGTGCGAATTTTCCAGGTTGATCACGCCAAACACCCGCTGACCATCCCGCAGCGGAACACAGATTTCTGAGCCGCCCTCCCAACCCGGAATTGGCAGGTAACCGGGATCCTGGCTGACATCGTTCGAGAAATAACTCATCCCACTGCGATACACCCGGCCGGTAATGCCCTGCTCGATCGAATAAGCATAGCCTCGCTCGATCAGACTGGCCTTAGTCCCGCTGATCCCCAGGTTAACCAGGTTCTGGCCTGCCGGGTCGGAGATTAATATCAGGGAAAATTCATAGCCAAAATATTCCGCCATCAACTCGGCTGTGGTCTGGGCGATTTCGGCCTCGTCGTTCATCCCAACCACCTGTTCAAGCACCTGGTGAATCAATTCCAGGTTGCGCTGGCGCTGGCGGGTCTCCTTATAAAAATCCAGGTTGATCATCACGCCAGATAGGATGCTGGCTACCACCTGGAGCATATCTTCGTCATTTGGAGTATAGAAATCCAGGTTCGGGCTTTCCACCATCAGCACGCCAATGACCTGGTTGCGATTTTTTAACGGCGCAGCCAGGACCGAGTTCGTACCCCTTGGATCATCATAATAGCGAGGGATTTCCTCGATACGGCCGAAGCGTAGGCTTCCGCCTGCCTCGACGACCAACCCAGCCAGGCTTTCGGCGACTGGCAAAACCAGGGGATAGCTGCCGGACTGACTGGCATACTCTCGCAGTCGTTTTCCATCGGCACTCAAGAGGAGCACCGCAGCCCGGTCTGTCTTAAATAGCGAGCATAACTTTTCAATCACGAATGTGGCGATCTCTGCCGTATCCTCCAAGCAAGCCGCAGCCCTGGCCAACTCGACCAGGACGGCATCGTAGGAAGAAATCAGGGAAGCTGAAGGATCAAATTCTGGCGCTCGATCTGGTGGATTATTCCCAGCCGGTTTACCTGGCTTTCCCGGGGCACCCAACGCCAGGATACGATAAAAGCGCTGGTTTTCAGAGCTCAAGCCATCGGCTCCCACCAGCAGGATCGAGCGATGCGCCGGGCCAGGAAATGCAAACGCGCGCCGGCAGCCGAGCTGGCCGCTGGTCGCTTCGAGGCTGCGCGAGCGAACCCGGCCGCTCTGCAAAGCGCCCGAAAGCCAACCAGATGCGCCAGCCTGTTGCAGGAAGGCTTCTATCGCATTCCGGTGGGCCTTGGGCAGGCGGGTGGAAAACAATATTTGCCAGCCATGCTCACCAGGCGCAAGGCAGGCAGCCCAGGACGACCCGCTAGTTTGCCGGATCTGCTCGAGTTGCTCAATGAAGGGTTGTGACCAGGGATCCATAATTCGCGGTGTTAAATAGATTATAGCATTAGTAACAATAATTGTTAGGAATTTGCAATATTAATCCAACTTATTGAATCATTTTAAGAGATTAATCTCGTTTCAAGTCCTGTGTTATACTGATAAAAACAGGATACCCAAAGGCGATGAAATCACAGGATTTAATCGACATCGAAGAACGTTATGGCGCTCACAACTACAACCCGCTCGATGTGGTTTTGGCGCGTGGCGAAGGGGTATGGGTATTTGATGTGGAAGGCAACCGCTACCTGGATTGCCTGAGCGCGTACTCAGCTCTGAACCAGGGGCACGTGCATCCAAAAATCCTCCAGGCGCTAATCGAGCAGGCTTCCCAGCTTACCCTCACCTCGCGCGCCTTTCGCAACGAACAACTCCCCCTTTTCTACCAGGAGCTGGCTGAATTCAGCGGTTACCGGATGGCGCTGCCGATGAACACCGGCGCTGAAGCCGTCGAAACTTCGCTCAAGCTAGCCCGGAAATGGGCCTACCGGGCGAAGGGGATTCCTCGTCACCAGGCAGAGATCATCACCTTTGAAAACAACTTCCAGGGGCGCACCATCACAATCGTATCGTTCTCAACTGAGCCGCTCTACCGGGATGATTTTGGACCGTTCACCCCAGGCTTTATCAGCCTCCCATATGGAGACGCAGAAGCAGTTGAGCGAGCGATTACAGCCAAAACTGCAGCCATCTCGGTTGAGCCTATCCAGGGTGAAGCCGGAGTGATCGTCCCGCCAGAGGGCTATCTTCGCAAATTGCGAGAAATCTGCGACCGACATCAGATTCTGTTGATTGCGGATGAAATCCAAACCGGCCTGGGCCGGACTGGCAAGCGATTTGCGTGTGACTACGAAAACGTGCGGCCAGATATCCTGGTGATTGGGAAGGCGCTTTCGGGTGGCTTTTATCCAGTCTCTGCGGTTCTGAGCAGCGCTGAACTGCTCGGCCTGTTCCAGCCAGGAGAGCATGGATCGACCTTTGGCGGCAACCCGCTTGGCGCAGCCGTGGCGCGTGCCGCGCTGAAAGTCCTCGTCGAAGAAGGTTTGATTGAAAACGCGGCTACAATGGGCGAATACCTGATTGATCAGCTATGCGAAATACCCAGTCCGTATATCAAGGAGGTGCGCGGGAAAGGATTGT
>CAZAGA010000344.1:0-3889 GCA_964484335.1 uncultured Anaerolineaceae bacterium | reverse complement strand
GGCGCTGATGATTATCCCTCTGTTAGCCGCGCGCATCCGCAACGAGGAGGAAGTCTTGCTACGCGAACTAGCCGGTTATGCCGAATATCACCAAAAAGTCAAATACCGGCTGCTGCCAGGAGTCTGGTAGAAAAGGTTTTTACATAAATTCGGGCGTGATCTTGATCAAGTTGTTTGTGATTCAACCCAGGGTAAACAGATCCGCCGACGAGCGCAGTAAGATCGGCTAGAGCAGTGCCTTGCCATTTTTAGCTACCGTCCAACCACCAGTATATAAAAAACCTGGCGGCAGACACGATATTACCAAGCATATCTTATGTCCTCCCGTCGTGGCGAGGCCGCGGCCTGGCCAGCGCCCTGATCGCTCGCAGCCTGCAAGTGCTGAAGGAACAGGGGTCGCGGAGGCAGAACTGGGGGCAGACGCCGAGAACGATAGCGCTGCATTACGCCTGTATGAGCACGATGGAAATGGAGATGTTCAAATGCTATTTTGGTTCTGTCACCGCCTTTCAACAACGCTGCTTGCTGGGCATGAATTATATACTGATGTCGTTTACTGGCATGTGGGGCCTGGCGCAGCATGGCATGCAAATTGCCGGGTTGGTCCCAGCGGTGGAAGGGTTTGACTAGCTGGAATTCGCTGAATACCTCTTTACCCACCATATCCAGGCCTTGGAAGAGCAATACATCCAACCGAGGACGCCATGATTGAACTTTACCCGAGTGAATTTGCTCACCTCATCCCTCTTTTGAAGGGGATAAAACAGAAAGTGCTGCCACAAGCCATCTGCCAGGGATATTGCCCCGGGCGGATTTTTATAGACAGGCGGGATCATCCACAGTTGATCCTGATTTGGTCGAGCCTGGGTTATTATTTTATCGCTGGCGACCCAGCCTTTGGGCATGACTTTTTCGAAGCCAACCGGTTGCTGCGTAAAGTCTTTGTCCCGGCCTCCCAGGCCGGCGGTGAAAACAGCTTTATCCTGGTTCCAGCGCAGGATGGTTGGAAAGAACACCTGCCCGATCTGCTGCCCGGACGAGAAGTGATTGAAATCTACCGTCGCCCATTCCAATTCGATAGCGCACAATTCAAGTCGTTGGGCCGCTGGCAGGCTGGCCTCCCACTTGGCTCTCAGCTTCGCATTCTGGATCCAGCCCTGACCGACAGACTAGGCGCTCCGCCTGGCTGGTTTTCACCGGAAGCCTTCTTGGCGCATGGACTGGGTGTGGCATTGTTTGTGGATGATGAAATCGCGAGTCTGTGCACCAGCGTTTTTGCCAGCGATGAACGGATGGAAATAGATATCCATACGGAAGAAAAGTACCAGCGAAAAGGGTTTGCCGTTTTGGTTGCTTCTGCTTTCATCGAAGAATGCTTGCGGCGCGGGAAACAACCCAACTGGGAGTGCTTTTGGGAAAACCAAGCTTCCACGGCGTTGGCCGAAAAATTGGGATTCCAGGCGGAGGCAGACTACCCGGTCTATTATTGGGAGGAAGGAATCAATGACTTTGACCATGCGCCCGTGCCAGGATGAAGGTGACTATTTCCGTGTGCGCAATTTCCTGCGCGAGGTATTCCTGCTGAACAACCACCGGAACATAGCTACCAGCGGACCAACACTGGATACCTGCTGTTACGCTATCTATTATGAAAGGACTGTTGACAATGCAAAGAGATGGCATTACTCAGCTTTGTGAGCGCGAAGTGCTGGCCACCGCCGCCCGCTTGTTTGGCACATCCACAAACCGGCTCGGCAAATTCGATGACTACGAAGGCTGCGCCAACCTGGTGTATCACTTCGAGCGGCAAGGCCAACCGCGCGTACTGCGGCTTTCGTACCGCCCTGACCGCCCAGTCGAGATGATCCTGGCGGAACTGCATTTTGTGGAATACCTGGCCAAAGGCGGGGTGCGGGTCGCGCGCCCCGTGCCATCGATAAACGGTCATCTGATAGAAGTTATTCCTGCCGGAAAAATTCCATTTATAGCGGTGGCCTTTGTCAAGGGCAAGGGGATGCGCGTCCCGGATAACAACTACCATTACCGCCAGGGCTTGCCTATCGAAGAATATTTCCAAAATTGGGGGCAGGTGCTCGGCCAGATGCACCACCTGGCCAAAACCTACCAGCCATTGAGCGAAACGATCCGCCGCCCGGAGTGGCATCAGTGGGAAAGCTATCGCACCTTTCCTTACGGCGAGCGGCTGCCCATCATCCAACAAAAATACGATCAACTGGTTGCTGAGCTGCAGGCTCTGCCCAAAGACGCGAACTCCTACGGCTTGATTCACAACGATTTCAATGATGGCAACTTCACTGTAGATTACGACAACGGCGACATCACAGTCTTCGACTTCGATGATTGCTGCTACTTCTGGTTTATGTACGATATCGCTTGCGCTTGGGAAGGTGGGATCGGGAGAACGATGTTCCGTCCTTTGGAGGAACGCCGGGCGTTTATGGATCACTACATGGAGCAGGTGCTCATCGGATACACCCGCGAAAACACTCTTTACGATGAGTGGCTGGCACGCCTACCGCTTTTCTTGCGCCTGGTGCAGATGCAGGAATTGATGCATTATGCCCAATACCTGGATGAGCCGGATGAAGAAATCCAGGCCGGGCTGCGCTATAAAATCCATTGCATCGAGAACGATATCCCATACCTGGGATTTTTCGACCGCGTTTTTTCACCCGAAAGACCATTTGAAAGGGGCCCATGATGAAGTTCGGTCTGATGTTTCCCAACAAAGGTCGACTTTATGGCAACGCCGACCTGCTAATTGAGCTCGCTAACCAGGCGGAAGAAGCAGGCTGGGAGGGATTCTTCTTGTGGGACCATATTGGCGGTGGAGGGGATTCCCCCACCCTGGATCCGTGGTTATGTCTTGGCGCCATCGCTGCGCTAACGAAGTCCATGCAGCTGGGGACTATGATCACCCCCCTGGCGCGCCGTCGCCCCCAGAAGGTGGCCCGAGAGATCGTGACGCTTGATCAAATCTCACACGGTCGCGCGGTACTTGGCGTGGGTCTGGGCGATATGGTCAACAAAGATTTCAAAGCTTTTGGCGATGAGACAGGCCCGCGCACCCGCGCCAGGATGCTGGACGAGAGCCTGGAAATCATCGCCGGCCTGCAAAGCGGAAAGCCTTTCCAATATGCGGGCAAATATTATCAAATCTCCAAAGCGCTGTTCAAACCAGAGCCAATCCAAAAACCACGCGTCCCTGTTTGGGTTTCCGCGCATTGGCCATTCCACCGTCCGCTCAAACGCGCCGCTCGTTGGGACGGGTTGCTGCCGCGGGGATGGGATGAGCCTATCACGCCCGAGATTATCGTCAAAATGGCAGACATCATCTCCCGGCAGCGTGTCTCTGATACGCCGTTTGACATCATCAAATATGGCGTGACTGACGGCAAGAATTTAATCAAAGATCATACACTGGTCAGCGAATATGAAAAGGTGGGTGTCACATGGTGGATTGAAGAAATCTTTACCAGCCGCGGAAAGTTGAAGCAAATCCAGCAACGCATTAGCGTGGGGCCGCCGCGCTGATAATCTTGATCGCCACCCTTGAAACACGATGAAAAGGTTAGTGCGGGTGGCAATAGCGCCTCCAGAAATACCCAATAACCTTGCAGCTCGCGGACGACTATCCCACCCTAACTGAACACGTTGTTTCGCCAGTCTGTGAGCGATAAACGCATCGGCTAACACTCACAAGCTCCCCAGGCCGGCCTATAAGCCGCATTCTGTAACCGAACCGAAATGGTCCGGCCAGCGATCATCTCTCTAACTGGCAGTTGCCTGCCAGCTCGGCCGGCGGTTGCCCGCTGGCTCGTGCAGCCGACCCGAGGCAGAACGAGCAGCCCTTGACCGTGCAAGCACG
>CAZAGA010000343.1:0-3918 GCA_964484335.1 uncultured Anaerolineaceae bacterium | reverse complement strand
TTTCGATCGTGATACAACCGCAATATTTCGCGTACTTTCCGCATGGTTAACCTTTCCTGGGCCATTTCTACCTCCTGATAAATTCAGGAGAGAATGCCACATTTTTACAAGATTAACCAGCGCTCTTTCCTTCCCCCATTTTTTTATTCCGCTCCATGCCGTCCACCGATTCCGACAACCGTCCATAAGTGGACGGCTTGCGCCGGATTCACTGGTCGGCATCCATCGGATTAGGTGGACGACATGCTCCGGATTCGGTGGCCGCTTTGCGTCGGATTACGCAGTGACAAATATACAATCTAATAAAAATAGATGGTTGATTACGTTTGGGTATTTATGGAACGGAATAAGAAAAAAGAGTACTTTTGAGGTAGTGGAATATACTGATGCGGATGGAAAAAGTAGGAAGTATAGTAAAGATGAATTGTCGGTGAAACCTGGGCAGAGAGTATATTTGTTTGTGACATATTCTTCGGAGCCTGGTAAGGTAAGTAATCGGTCAATAAAAGAGAAGCTAGGTGAAGAGGTAAGTAGATATGTTGGAGATTTCGGAGATGAAGTTGTTACCTTGGATCAGATCAAGAACAGATTGAGTACGGGAAAAGCAATTTTTTATAATAAGGAAATAAGAGTTATTTCAATGAGAGAAACTAGAAAATGAAAAGGTGTGTAAATTTTCTTATGTTTTTGCTGATGGGATTATGTTTTCGGGTAAACTTAGTAAGTGCGCAAACGTGTTCTTCATCTGTCACTCTGGATCAGTATTGGTGCATAAATAATACAATGTTGGGTTGTCATCCAGAATGGATAGGAAGGTACGATTATCCATGTAACGTATCAACTTGCCAAACTGATTTTCCTGTCTGTTCATCTAACGATACTTGTACGATGGTGGATGGAAGCTGTAAATTTTCTGATTGTTCTGCTGGGTCGTGTGGGGCAGGTTCTGGGATTCCGGGGACGAATTGCGGGACAGAGACTTGCGGTCCGTGTCAGAGATGCGCCAAAGTGGATGAGACCTGCGTTGGACCTTTGTGTGAAAGGAAATGTGTAGGCGGACAATGTCCTCCGGCGCCGACGCCGGTTCCCAACCGGCCTCCGGTTTGCGGTGCTATCACCGGTCCCACCAGTATCTGCCGGGGGCAGACCTACCAGTACACTTCCAGTTGTTCGGACCCCGATTTTAATCTGGCGCAAGTCGATTTTGCCTGGGCTCCGGTGAACACCGGAGGCTGGACGGCAATGGGCAGCTGCAACCCGACCAACGGAACCTGCACCCAGGACTTATATGTGGATCCGGCCAAATTTGCCGTGGGGAGTAATTATTATGTGGTCAACGGGGCGGCGGATTCGGGCACTCCGGCGCTGAAATGTTCGGCTAAGGCGCTCTAGCTCCCTTCAAGCACGACCGCTTCCACCTCGCCGGCCTGCAGGCGCTGGCCCGCTTCCAGGTAAGCGCGTTTGATCACCCCCAGACCGATCCAGCCCTGGCGCGGCGATTCGGCCACCGATGTAATCACCCCGGCGGGTCGACCCTCCACTTCCAGGGTCTGGCCAGGCGCCAGCGGACCGCTCAGCCGCAAGCGGCGCAGGCCCTGGGTGATTTTATCGTACGTGGCCTGGCGGGCGAGTACTTCCTGGCCGGTGTAGCAGCCTTTCGAGCTCGAGACCGCGCTCCCCAGACCGGCTTCATAGGGTGTAAAGCGCTCGTCCAGCTCGCTCTCCGCCCCTGGTAGGCCATTCTCGATCCGAATAATTTCATATTCTTCGCTGCTCAGGCGAATTGCTCCGCCATCTTGTAAGGCTTGCTCCAGCTCGGCGCGCTGCCCGGCCGGGAAGAGCAGGCGTGTCCCCAGCCCGATCGCCGGGTCGAGCCCGAGCAAGCGCAGCGAGAGCCCGGCGATTTCCACCGCCTGGTAGTGGTTGGCCGGCGGGGCAGGCGCGCCGCACAGCCGCTTGAGCAGCGCGGCAGCCTGCGGCCCGAGCAGGTCGATCTGGCTGACTGCCTCGCTCAACTCACTTATGGTGACCTTGTCCATGAAGAAAACCCGGCTTTTCAGGAATCGGAAGCTGTTTCCGCCGCGCCCTGGCAGGCTGAGCAGATGCAGCGCCTCGGCGCTTTTAGAATCGGCCGGGAGGAAGTCCAGGCGGGCCTGGATAATGAAGACATCCAGAATCCGGGCGGTGGGGCTGGTCAGCACGCTGAGCAGCGCCCGCCCGGCTGCCAGCAGGCGGAGGTCATTGCTGGTCTGGCGTTGCAGGAAGGCAGCCTGGTCCGCGCCGCTCACTTCCAGGCAGCTGCTGTGCTCATAAATTCGGTACGCTGCGCCTTCCAGCGCAGCCTGGTATCCAGGCATAGCTTTCCTTATTATTAATCCAATTGGGTGCGCCAGCCGGCGCACCCAATTGGATTATAGAGAATTTGTTAGGCGACAGCCGCCGGGAGCGGCGTGCCGCTAGTCTTGGCGAATGGCGGTGGGAAGATTGCTTCGAACTCTTCCTGCGAGATCGTCTCGACTTCCATCAGTTTACGGGCCACGGCATCGAGCTGAGCCCGGTACTCGGTCAGGATTTGCAGCGCTTTGGCATAGGCCTCGCCGACCAGCCGGCGCACTTCGACGTCGATTTCTTGAGCCACCGAGTCGGAGTAGTCGCGCTGTTCAGAGATTTCACGGCCCAGGAAGATCAATTCTTCCTTCTGCCCGTAAACCATCGGGCCGAGCTGTTGGCTCATTCCCAGCCGGGTGACCATGTTGCGCGCCACACGCGTGACCCGCTCCAGGTCGCTCGAAGCCCCAGAGGTGATATCGTCGAAGACGATTTCCTCGGCTGCTCGCCCGCCCAGGGTGCCAACCATTTCGGCCAGCATTTTCTTGCGCGCCATCAGGGTGCGCTCTTCTTCCGGCAAGGCCAGGGTATAACCGCCGTACATGCCGCGGGCAATGATTGAGACCTTGCGAACCGGGTCGGCTTCAGGGATGGCGTTCATGACGACGGCGTGGCCGGCTTCGTGGTAGGCCACGATCAGTTTTTCTTCGGCGCTGATCAGGCGGCTCTTGCGTTCCGGGCCGGCGATAACACGCTCAATGGCTTCTTCCATCTCGGGCTGGCCGATGACCTTTTTGTTGCGCCGGGCGGCCAGGATGGCCGCCTCGTTGACCAGGTTTTCCAGGTCGGCGCCGACAAAACCAGGGGTCGAACGGGCCAGGGCGGTCAGGTCGGTTTCGGGGGCCAGCGGTTTGCCCTTGACATGGACTCGCAGGATCTGCTCGCGGCCGCGCATATCCGGCCGGTCGAGCACCACCCGCCGGTCAAAGCGACCAGGGCGCAGCAGGGCCGGGTCAAGGATATCTGGGCGGTTGGTGGCGGCCATGATAATTACGTTGGTATCGGTATCGAAGCCATCCATCTCGACCAGCATCTGGTTGAGGGTTTGCTCGCGCTCGTCGTGGCTGCCGCCCAGGCCGGCGCCGCGCTGGCGGCCGACGGCGTCGATTTCATCGACGAAGACGATGCACGGCGAGTGGCGCTTGGCCTGGTCAAACAGGTCGCGCACCCGGCTGGCGCCAACGCCGACGAACATTTCGACGAACTCGGAGCCCGAGATTGAGAAGAACGGCACGCCAGCTTCGCCGGAGACGGCCTTGGCTAACAGGGTTTTACCGGTGCCTGGCGGGCCGACCAGCAGCACACCTTTTGGAATACGCGCGCCCAGGGCGATGAACTTTTCCGGCTCGCGCAAGAACTCAACTACTTCTTTCAGCTCTTCCTTGGCCTCTTCCACCCCGGCCACGTCCACAAACGTGACCGTCGGTTGGTCGCCGGTGAACATGCGCGCCCGCGACTTGCCAAACGACATAGCGGCGTTATTGCTGCCCTGGGCCTGGCGGAAGACGAACCAGAACACGCCAGCCAGGA
>CAZAGA010000342.1:0-3936 GCA_964484335.1 uncultured Anaerolineaceae bacterium | reverse complement strand
GGCGAAGCCGGCCCAGGCGAGGGCGAAAGCGAGGCCTGGCCGCGGCGCTACCTGGCGCGCTTCGTGCGCGCCGGGCGGGTGCTGGGCAGCGATGGCCAACCGGGGACGATCGAGGTGCTGCCGGCGGCATTGGAGGCGGCCGCCGGGCAGGGCCTGTTCGATAACCGGGCGGTGTTCGTCGATCACGCCGGGCTGGAACAAGGCCGCTCGCTGGTCAGCCTGGTCGGGGTCACCCGCCAGGCCCACTTCGACGGCGAAGCGGTGACCGGGGTGATCGAGCTGTATCGCACCCCGCTGGCCGAGGCGATCAGCGGCCTGATCGACCAGCTCCTGGAGCAAGGGGCGAGCGCCCCGGATGTCGGCCTGTCGCTGGTGTTTTACCCGCAGTGGGCGTCAAGTAGCCCGGGCATACCGGGTATCCCGGGCGGCGAGGCGCTGCGCCAGATCAGCGCCATCCGCAAGGTCGAGTCGCTCGACCTGGTCTTTCAACCGGCCGCCGATGGGCGCCTGCTCCAACCGCTGGCGGTCGATCCCAGCCTATCAACCTCAATTCAATGCAAAGGAGAAGCTATGGAAATGGAAAATCAACCCCAACCGGTCCAGCCGGGCGTGATCCTCAACGAGTGGCTGAGCATCCTGGCCGAGGTCAGCCTGGGGCAATTGCTGAACAACTCGGGCCTGCCGCAAGCCAGCATCGAGCGCCTGAAGGCCCGTCTGGAACCGTCGGCCGAGCTGGAGCCGGCGGTCGTGCGCCAGGAGATCGAGGCCGAGCGGAGCTACCTGGCCGAGCTGAGCCAGGGCCAGGTGGTGCAGATCGGCGGCCGCCCGCCGCGCGGCGCCCAGATCACCCAGGTGCGCAGCGATATCGACCAGGTCAGCCTGGCGCTCGAAGCGCTGATCCAGGGGGTGCGCCCGCCGGACGGCATCCCGCCGCTGAGCGGGATCCGCGAGGCCTACCACCTGTTGAGCGGCGATTATGAAATGTCCGGCCTGTTCCAGTCCGAACGGGTGATGTTCGCCAACGCCAACAGCAGCACGATGGCGGCGCTGGTGGCCAACGCCCTGAACAAGCGCCTGGCGAGCGAGTTCCAGGCCTACCCGCAATGGTGGGCGCCGCTGGTCACGGCCGAAGATTTCAACAGCCTGCAGGAGGTGCGCTGGGTGACCCTGGGCGGGGTCGGCGAGCTGCCGACGGTGGCCGAGGGGGCGGCCTACACCGAGCTGACCTGGGACGACAAGACCGAGACGGCCAGCTTCGTCAAGAAAGGCGGCTACCTGGGGATCAGCCTGGAGGCGATCGACAAGGACGACGTCGGGCGGCTGCGGGCGGCGCCGCGCGCCCTGGCCCAGGCGGCCTGGCTGACGCTCAGCAAGGCGATCGCCGGGATCTTCAGCAGCAACAGCGGGACCGGCCCGCTGATGAGCGACGGCCTGGCGTTGTTCCACAACACGCACGCCAACCTGGGCAGCACGGCGCTGAGCATCGGCTCGTTCAAGGACGCCCGCCTGGCGATGCGCAAGCAGACCGAGCTGAACTCGAACGAGCGACTGGGGGCGCTGACCGCGCCGAAGTACCTGCTGGTGCCGCCCGACCTGGAGATCACCGCCCTGCAGGTGCTGGCCAGCGAGCTGGACTACAGCTATGCGGTCAGCAACGCCCCGGCCGCGCCGGCCAACCCGCTGGCCGAGGGCGACAGCCTGGGGGCGCGCATGAACGCCGCCCGGGGCCGGGTGATCGTGGTCGACCTGTGGACCGACACCAACGACTGGGCCGCAGCCGCCGACCCGCGCCTGTACCCGAGCATCGGGCTGGGCTTCCGCTATGGCCGGGCGCCGGAGATCTTCTCGGTGGCCAGCCCGACCGCCGGGCTGATGTTC
Source organism: uncultured Anaerolineaceae bacterium (assembly GCA_964484335.1). Classification (GTDB taxonomy): domain Bacteria; phylum Chloroflexota; class Anaerolineae; order Anaerolineales; family UBA4823; genus CAZAGA01. The sequence continues at coordinate 2,058 of CAZAGA010000342.1, read as the reverse complement.
AGCAACGACACCATGCCGATCAAGGCGCGCTTTTTCTTCGCAGTGGGGCCGATGGATTGGAAGGGGCTGTACAAGGCTAACGTAACTTAAAGGAGGAACTCATGCAAAACATGTTCACGCAAACCATCTACCTGGGGCCAGCCCTGGCCGCCAACCACACCGCCATCTTCAAAGCGCCCTGCGACCTGCAACTGGTGCGCGTCTCGGCGGTCAACACCAGCGCCAACGCCGGCAAGCTCGATATCGGCCACAGCAGCGACGACGACGCCTACCTGGACAACCAGGACTTCGGGGTCAGCTCGACGCCGGTCGAGTACGGCCAGAGCGCCTTCGTTGGCGGGCAGTACCCGCACATCCTGTCCGGAACGACCGTCAAGATCACCATCACCGACCATGTTTCGCACATGGCCGGGGTGACGGTGTTCTTAACGTTTACCGTCGGCTAGAACTTTCCGACGGGATACCGATCTATTTTGTTGTCGGGCTTCGCCCGACAACAAAATAAAAAGGAAAAGCGATGGGCAAACGAATTTTAGACAGCTCAAGCCTGCTGGGGTCGCAGACGCTGCTGGTGGACGGGCAGGGCAACGGCGACACGACCAGCATCCAGGCCGCCCTGGACCTGGCGGCGCAGTACGCCACGGCCGAGAACCGCTGGAGTGTGCGGGTAGCGCCGGGCATCTACAACGAGGCCCTCAGGTTGCGCGACTACGTCGATCTGCACGGGCTGGGCCCGGGGCGGGCGACCCGTTTACGGCGCGCCAGCGGGCCGTTGATCGTCTCGCCGGCTGTCTGCTGCCTGGGCGACCTGTGGCTCGAGACCGCCGACGCGGCGGTGCTCAGCCTGGGGAGCGCTTTCAGCGGCCGGATTGAGCTGGAGCGGGTGACGATCGATCAGCGCGCCCTGGACGTGCCGGCCCTGCAGGTGGCCGGAGGCGAGCTGCTGGCGGCGCGCTGCTGGCTGGCCAGCGGCGGGGCGGTCACGCTGAGCGGCGGGCGGCTCGAGCTGCGCCAAACCACCCTGCGCAACCAGGCCGAGGACGACGGCGGCCAGAATATGGCCCTGTACGCCAGCGGGGGGACGCTGCGCCTGGAAAGCTGCGTGATCGAAAACGTCTCGCCGGCCGGTTACGCCGCCTACCTGGACGCCAGCACGGCCGACCTGCGCGCCTGGAGCTGCCTGTTCCGCAAGGCCAGCGCCAGCTATGCCATCCACGCTGCTCAGGCGGTCGCCTTTCCATTGGCGGCCTGCTGCGGCAACGGCCCGCTCCACCCGAACCTGAGTGGGGCGCACGATTATCTTTATGATTCGACATACTAAGATTTTGTTTGTAAATCGAGCGGAGCTCGATTTACAAACAAAATATTGAGGAGGTAAAATGAAACGTCACATGCGTTCTTTCCCGCCGTCGCCGGAGACCCAGATGATCGTGCCGAGCGGCCCCGGCAAGGTGCTGCACGTCACCATCTCGCACAACGTCAGCACCAGCGAGAAGGTCGTTTTCTACGACCGGGAGGACAAGCTGCTGGCCCATTACCTGGTCCACCCGTTGAACTCGCCCTACACGATCACCTACTCGAACCGGGACGTGTTCTCGTTTTTCGATGGGCTGCAGATCAACACCGGGGCGTGCAGCGTTAACGTGATACTGTTGGCCTGATGGCAAACACACGCAGCCAAATCCGTGACCTGTGCCGGCGGCGGCTGGGCGACCTGGCGGTACCCTACGAGTGGTCCGACCTGCAGGTCAACCAGTGGATTAACGACGCGATCGGCGATTACAACCTGCACTTCCCGCTCGCCGCCAGCCTGGAGCTGGAGACCCAGGCCGGGCAGAACGCCTATGACCTGGAGAGCCCCGGGCTGCGGCGGGTGAGCAGCGTGGAATACCCCACCTCCGAGGGCGGGCCGGCGCTCGAGAACCAGCTCGCGCGGCGCGACCACACCCGCCCCGGCTTCCTGGCGCAGGCCGGTTTCTACGATGTCGAATACAGCCCGAGCGCCGCCAGCGAGATCCGCCTGTGGCTCTCGGGCCCGGTCGCGGCAGGGACGGCCCG
>CAZAGA010000341.1:1254-3961 GCA_964484335.1 uncultured Anaerolineaceae bacterium | reverse complement strand
TTCAATCCCAATAACCAACGATAGCGTTCTGGGATCAAGCTTGCTCCGTAAACGACAGGCGTAAGATACATCCAAATTTGGATTATAAAGGGTAACAAGTGCTTGACATCCCGGTAGCGTACATTGAGTGCTGACAGCCACAATCCGAATCCAAGAGCCGTGATCATCGCCAGTATCAAGAATATCGGCAGCAGTAAAATCGTCTCGATCGGAAAAACACCATAACTCAACATGATAATGACTAAAATAGCCATACTGATAATAAAATCAACCAGGCTGGATAACATCGCAGCTATTGGTATAACCATCCTCGGAAAATAAATTTTTGTTATCAAGGAGGTGTTATCTACTAAGCTATTGGACGATTTTGTTAAAGCAGCTGAAAAATATAACCACGGTAATAAACCACTCAAAACAAACAAAGGGTAGGGTATCCCACCTGTCGGAACCTGTAATAATATTCCAAAAAGTCCGCTGAATACTAACATACTGATAACGGGTTGAAGAATTACCCAGGTAATTCCCAAGATGGTCTGCTTGTAACGAATCTTAATATCTCTCCAGGCCAAGAAATATACCAGCTCCCGGTACCGCCATAATAAGTGTATTCTTAAATTAAACCAACCAGAGCTGGGTTCGATTAAGGTTTGTTTCTGCATCATAATAGGCTTACCCATGGTTCTATTTAGAAACGGCGATTTCGGGAATTTTTGAGGATAATAAAAAATAAAAAACCTACGATCATTACAAAAGGAATTGTGGCAATGGCAATAACCGGACTTTGAGTTCCATGAAAAGACGAAGGCGATCTGTTAAATGTCAGGGTCGGGGTTGGTAAAATAGCCCGTTTTGTTACTTCATCACCAGGCTCTTTACTGGGGCTAGTCGTTGGTGTTGGTAACTCTACACCTGGTAAGCCGGGAGAATCAAGAATAGCGCCCAAATAATAAATTTCACCTTGCCATCCCTGTGGTTGCACGTCATCATCGAAGGTATTGGTCCACACAACATGCAATTCATTGCCTTTTGTAATTACGGCTGCGACATCTCTAGGGTTATTTCTTGTGCTTGTGTTACTTAACAACACTTCTCCAGCAGACCAGCCATTTTGCAGCCAAATAGTATGGAAAAGGCTATCTTTCTCGAAAGTCGATACCGTATAAGGTAATCGGAATACAGTTCCGATCATCAACCAATGTAACCTTTGCTTAGAATCAACCACCAATGCTGGAAATCCCTGAAACCCTCCGAGTTCTGTATCTGTATAAATATCTGACCATGTCTGCCCTTTATCATTTGACCACCGGTGAAACTTGTAGCGAACTTCACCGGTGCCACTAAAGGCAACATGCACTTCATTTTTACCTCGAACGACAATACCTGGCTCGTTATATGGACCTTCTGCTAGCGAAATCGGCTTGCTCCAAGCATCTTCAGCGCCTGTCGTAGAACTATATCGAATACCTATCGGCGGGAATGTTTCAGGGTAATTGTATTCCACCCAAATTACATTTAGACTTCCATCTGGTGATATTGCTATTCTTGGTAAATCAACCATCCGGTCAGAACGCTCTGTCGAATAAATAACCTTGGGATCAGACCAGGTTTTTCCTCGATCAGTTGATTTAAGGTAATTAATGCGGCTGCTCAGGTTTGATTTTATTCCGTAGACGATGTGCAACCCATTCCGTGGATCAATAGCTAAATTCGGTTGTCCAATCCCATTTTGAATATACTCTAAAGCTACCGGTGTACTCCAGCTCTGCGGAAGGTTAGCGATTGGTGCATAAGCTGTACTGTAATATATTGTTGCGTCTCCTCGCCACACCAAATGCAAGTAGCCATCCGAATCTGCTGCTAATGATAAGTAATCCGCCTCCTGGGTCGAAGGGCTGGTCATTATTTCATTACTGGGTATCCAAATTCCATCTTCCAAACTAGAATATTTTATAAACGATCTTCCATCATCTGTTTCTTCTATCCAAACAACATGAACTACGCCCTTTGGATCTGCAGCGATAGCTGGCATGTCGGATTGAGTTGTCGAGCTAGACAGGTTGATCGGTGCGCCCCAAACGCCATCTTGCGCCCTGGCGCTACGGCTGGTCAACAGACCAAGCACCAGGCTCGAGAGCAACATCAGGCCAAGTAAGTTAGTGAATGATCCCTTTTTAATCATAGCAGCAAATTGCATAGTTCATCTTCATGGCTGACTGCTTCCCTCCGCAGCATAAACCTTAATCCCTGGGCCTGGCCGCTCCCGTTTCCCACCTTACAGTTTCTTGATCACTTTGGCCGGTGTTCCAACTGCCACGCTTTTCGACTCAATCTCCTTCGCCACCACCGCTACTGCCCCAATCACCACTCGATCGCCGATCGTCACCCCTGGCAGGATCACCGCATGCGAGCCAATCCACACGTCATTCCCAATCACCACCGGCGCCCGCCGCTCCAGGTGGTAAAGGATCGGCAAATCCGGGTTATCAAACGCATGCCCCGAAGAAGCGATCACCGCGTAAGGGCCGATCAGCACATCGTCCCCGATCGTTACCCCGCCCTTGCCGTCGATAAAACAGCCCCGGTTAACAGCAAAATCCTTCCCAACCCGGATCCCATAACTGCGCTGGAACGTCACCCCCGGGGCAATATAAGACATCCCTTTCAACCCGCCCAGCAAGATCCGGTAAACCAGGTTGCGGATCACAAA
>CAZAGA010000341.1:0-1154 GCA_964484335.1 uncultured Anaerolineaceae bacterium | reverse complement strand
CGGCAGGTACGAAAACGCCGCAAACGCATCGATAAAATATTTGAACTTCTTCCCAAACGTCCAGCGCGACTTGCCCTGCGTTCGCTCGACCCGCTCGTAACCCACGCTGCTGAACCCAAACCCGCTCCACAAGATCAGCCCGATCAAATGGGCGTTCTTTTCCCGGCACTCGACCAGGAAATTCACCACCTGCCGGTCCACCAGGAAGAAGCCCACCCCCTGCGGCGAAAAATCCCGGTACACCAGCTTCTTGAACAGGAAATTGAACAGGTTCGCGAACAGCCGGGTGAACAGCGGGTCGCCCTGCCGGTCATTGCGCACCGCCAGCACCACCTTATCCCCCGCCTCCCACCGCGCCACCATCTCGGCCAGTTTTTCCGGCGGGTCCTGCAGGTCGGCCGCGATAAATCCTGCGCAATCCCCCCTCGCCTGCGTCAGCCCCGCCAGGATCGCCGTGTTCGAGCCGAAGTTGCGCGCCAGCTTGATCACCCGCACCCGCCCATCCTGCTCCGCCAGTTGGCGCAATATCTCGAAGGAATTATCCCCTGAGCCATCATCCACGTAAATAAATTCAAACTGGTGCTGCCGCATCCCCTCCGCCGCCTCGCTCAGCCGCCCTGCCAGCGCCGCCAGGCTGCCGGCGTTGTAATACACCGGGATGACGATCGATACCAATGCCATCTTTCCCTCCTTATTTCCCCTCGCTGCTCTGCGCCACGAAACCTCGCACCGCCTCGATAATCACCTGCTGGTCTTCGATCTTCAGGTGCGGCCCCATCGGCAGGCTCAGCAGCCTATCCGCCAGCTCTTCCGTCAGGCTGAAATCGCCCCGCTGCCAACCCGCCTCGCTATACGCGCCCGACAGGTGCGGCGGGACCGGGTAGTGGATCAACGTCCCAATCCCGGCCTGCTCCAGGTGCGCTTGCAGCCGGTCCCGCGCCGCATGTCGCACCTCGAACTGGTGCCAGCACGGCTCGGCCCACGCCGGGACGTGCGGAAGGCCCAGCCCTTCCAATCCCGCCAGTCCCGAGAGGTAATTTTTGGCCAGCCCTGCCCGCCGGGCGTTCCATTCATCCAGGTAAGTCAGCTTCACCCGCAGCACTGCCGCCTGGAGTGGATCCAGTCGCGAATTGAAACCCCGCACCTCGTTCTGG
>CAZAGA010000340.1:0-3966 GCA_964484335.1 uncultured Anaerolineaceae bacterium | reverse complement strand
ATTATCTCCGCTGGCTGATTGGCGAGATCGAGGCTGTCTGGGCCTTTACCGGACGTGCCAGCGACTTGGAGCTGATAGTCGAGGATACAGCCGAGATTGGGCTGCGGTTCGAGAATGGCGTCCTTGGAACCGTTCACCTGGACTACAACCAGCGCCCGCCTTCGCACCATCTCGAGATCATTTGCACACAGGGTACGATTGCCTGGAAAGCCTCCGACGGGCAAGTTTCCGTATTCCAAGCTGGATCCAGTGAATGGAGCCAGTACCCGGCCCCACCTGGATTTGAACGAAACGATCTCTTTCTGGCTCAGATGCAGCATTTCCGGGAGGTCATTGCCGGGCGCAGCGTGCCGCGCTGCAGCCTCTCAGACGGTGTCCGTGCCCTGGAAATTGCGCTTGCCGTCCTGGACTCCCAGGCCAAAGGCGAGTTGATCCGGCTGCCGGACCCAGTGCAGCGTTCTTATTGAGATAGCTGAACGCGATCCCACAAGATCGCCGTTGAATCCTTCCGCAGGTAAAACACCAGCCCGCTGCCCGACCCTCCGGTGACATAATCTTGCTCCAGGTAAGGTTCGGCTGGACGAGTATCGCCCCAAAGCTGGACAATTACATCCGGTTTGAGCTGACCAATCGAATAGTCGTAATCCCACTTGGTATGCCCGGGGCGAAATTCTTCCAGGTTTGTCCAGCTTCCTACGTTGTGAGCTTTTTGATGGGCGATGACCCGGTCGCTTTTGCCCAATAAATCGATGGCTGGACGCTTGGTAAAGTACGGTGTCGTCCCAGCCGCCACTACAGCAATCTGGGCTTCTGGCGTGGTAATTTTCTCCAGGTCAACGGCAATTTCAACATACTCCTGGTTGCCCTGTGAAAACATCGGTTGCGCAATCAACAGCCAACGCTCCAGCGATTTATTCTTGCCAAGTAAATAATTGAAATTCACCATGCTGAAGATTGTGAACAACACCAACACAACGCTGGACCAGGCCGCAATTCGCCGGGGAGAACCTTTCAGGAAACTGGCCAGAGCATTAATCAAGGTTGAGACAGCGTACGAAAACAGCAAAAAGAAAATCGGAATTGCAATGGATAGGTAGCGGTTGCTACCGCCGCGATGCTCCCAGGCGTCCCCACCGACATAGGCGCTGTATGCGGCTTGAGCCAGTACCAGGCCAAACAGGAAAAACATTTCCGGATCGCGCCGAAAGATAAACAGCGTAAACGGCAGCAGCAGCAGTACCCAGTTTGAACTCCAGATGAAGGTGTACAAGGCGTACAGTCCACGAGCGATACGCAAGAACATTGAATAGCCGCTGACTTTCAAATAATAGGTATTAGGCAGCGGATCGTGATAATACCAGATCCGATATAGAGTCTGCACACCCAATAACCCGGCCAGCAGTCCCAGGCCCCAGAGTAAATGTTTCCGTCGGTTGCCCGGGTCAACCCAGGCCATAAAACCGATTGAAAAAAGAAAAGGAACCGCCATATCCAACCTGACCAGGGTACCAAGTCCCAGCAACAGATAGGGCCAAACCGAAAAGCGCTTCGCCCGCCAGGCACGCAATAAAAGGTAGGCGCTGGCGTTGACCAGCAACACCAACAGGCTAACCTCCATCCCGAGCAAAGTCCAGTTTACCAGTGGCATATAAAAAGCCGTCAGCAGCACTGCCAGTAATCCGACCAGCTCGTTTTTTGTTACCTCCAAAGCGATCTTCCTTAAGTAAAATAAGCCGCCAAGCATAAATATTGCCCCGCTGATCTGAACCAGCAAGCTGACCTTCGAGGCCGGTACGGGCAGCAAATGGAACAAGGCCATCCAGACCATCCAGAGAGGATTTGTATATCCCTCAACCCGTTCTCCTCCTGGGTTCCAAACCGGCCCATACCCATCCGCCAGGTTCTCAGCATAGCGCATCGAGATCATGGCATCATCGAACAGAACAAAATAGCGTTCCCCACCGACAACAAAGCTGGACCGGAGGATAAACATCCCCGCATAAACGAGATAAGCCAGCAGAATAATTACAAAGGCCAGGTTGCCCTTTTTAGATGCGCTCATTGAATGAACTCCCGGAGCAAGTTTTTCGAAGCGATCAAACCGCTGACATTATATCAAAGCGGCCCACGATCAAACTGACTGGATCAACCAGTTTAATCCTTCGATGCTGCTATTCCTCCGCACCAGGCATAAAGTTTGAATGAATATTGAAAGACCGGTTAAAAATTACTGCTATAATTGTGCCTCGTGCCAACCAAAAGCCCAGTAGCTCAAGCTACTTTATCCAACCTTCGATAACCGGGTTAGGCCTAGCCGCCAGGTATCGATCTAAACTTTAGGAGCAAATTTTATGTCGAAAGCCAATCAAGCCCCGCTGATCTCCCCATATGGCGGCAAACTGGTCAACCTGCTGGTAACTGGCGACGAGCGCCAGGAACTACTTGCCCAGTCCACTCACTTGCCTTCAGTACAGATTTCAGCCCGCGCCATGTGCGACCTGGAACTGCTAGCAACCGGTGGTTTTTCTCCGCTGGACAAGTTCATGGGCAAGGCCGATTATGAGCGCGTCCTGACCGAGATGCGCCTCACGAACGGCACCCTCTTTTCCATTCCAGTAACCCTTCCGCTGGACGAGAATGCCCTGCCCAACTGGGCTGAAGCAATCACGCTGAACGATTCGCGCAACAACACCCTGGCAGTGATGCAGATTGAAGAAGTCTTTCATTATGACCCGCTGCGCGAAGCCCGCCTGGCGCTTGGGACAACCGATCCACGCCATCCCCTGGTCTCCGAGATGGTCCGCTGGGGCAAGCTTTACGTATCCGGCACGCTAAAAGTTCTTGATCTCCCCAAGTACTATGATTTCGCCGAGCTCCGCTTGACGCCAGCCCAGGTGCGGGCCCGCTTAAGCGAGTTGGGCCAGGAGAAGGTAGTAGCCTTCCAGACGCGCAACCCGATGCACCGCATCCACGAAGAGCTGACCAAGCGAGCAGCCGATGAAGTGAATGGCGGCTTGCTGATTCACCCGGTGGTGGGCATGACCAAGCCTGGCGATGTCGATCATTACACCCGCGTCCGCACCTACCGGGCGCTGTATGAAAATTACTATGACAAGCATCGCACCCTGTTGAGCCTGTTGCCGCTGGCCATGCGCATGGCTGGCCCGCGCGAGGCCCTCTGGCATGCGATCATCCGCCGCAATCACGGCGCAACCCATTTCATCGTCGGCCGCGATCACGCTGGCCCAGGCAAGGATAGCCAGGGGCGGCCTTTCTACGGACCATATGAGGCCCAGGATATGCTCGCCCAGTACGCCGGTGAAATCGGCGTCCAGCCGGTGGAATTCAAAGAGCTGGTCTACCTGCCGGACGATGATCGCTACGAAGAAGGACCGAAAGTTCCCGAAGGCGCTCGGATTTTCTCAATCTCTGGCACCCAGGTGCGCGACGATTATCTGGCCAAAGGTCGCCTTCTACCCGAATGGTTCACCCGTAAAGAAACTGCCGAAATTCTGCAGGAAATGTACCCTCCGCTGCACAAGCAAGGCGTCTGCATGTGGTTCACCGGCTTGAGTGGCTCGGGAAAATCCACCACCGCCGAAATCTTGACCTCGCTGCTGCTTGAGTACGGCCGCCAGGTCACCCTGCTGGATGGCGACGTCGTCCGCACCCACCTCTCCAAGGGCCTGGGCTTCTCGCGCGAGGACCGGGATGTCAACATCCTGCGCATCGGTTATGTAGCCAGCGAAATTGCTCGCCATGGCGGCACGGCGATTACCGCAGCCATCAGCCCCTACCGGGCCACCCGCAACGAAGTGCGCAAGATGGTCGGTGAGAACTTCATCGAGATCTTCGTCGATACTCCGATCGAAGTCTGCGAACAGCGCGATGTAAAAGGCCTGTATGCCCGCGCCCGCCGCGGCCAGATCACCGGCTTCACGGGCGTTGATGACCCCTACGAAGCGC
>CAZAGA010000339.1:0-3989 GCA_964484335.1 uncultured Anaerolineaceae bacterium | reverse complement strand
AGAAATTCACCGTCCGCATCGTCCAGCCGGTTCAAGCTGCTGCGGAACAAACCCGTCCAGCTTGAGCTGTGTTTCTCGTGCCCTTTGGTGATCGAAAGCTGGTTCCAGATGAAATCCTCCCGGATCGGCAGCGAATGCTCCAGGGGCAGCCAGACCAGCGGCCGGACTCTGAAGCGGACCACGTAGGGATCGTTTTGGGCCAGGAAGCGGGCCGCATCATCGACAAAGCTCTCGCTGAGCACTTCCAGCAGGCCAGCCCAGCGCGATAGTTTCGTCAGGTAACAGACCAGGCGGTCGCCCGGCATGACACGCTTGGCCGCATTAGTCTGGCGCAGGCGGAAGCCGGAAATGTCGCGCGGCGAATTGGAGAAGCTTTCATATGTTTCAGGGGAGAAGATGTCGAGGTAGTAGGCCATAGGGTATCCACCAATTTACCTAACTAAAAGAAAGTCACGATATTAAGTAGTCACTTGAAGTCTGCTTTGTGTAAAAGAATGTTGTGTCCAAAAGAGAACCATCTTTAGGAACTCTTTTCCTATTCGTTGAGTTCCTCCATCGCCGTTACCGGCCAATCGGCATACAATGCCTCCGCCTGGACCATCACAGATCCCAGGAACGGCTCCAGGTCTTCTTGCCGGACCCCGCGCCGGGCCAGCGCTCGCCGCACGGCTGCCCGCACCGCCGCACGCACATCGTCGCGGTGGGGTTCGGTCCAGTCTACCTTCAGATTGCGCTTCACCGCCTGGACAATATCATGTATCAGGCTGCGGAGCAGCTCCTGGTCATACACTGTCAGGTAGTTACTGGAGATGGCATCGTAAAACGCCATTTCTTCGCCAGAAAGTCCCAATTCCTGCGCCCGCCGGGCGTCCGCTTCCATTTCCTGCTTGATCGCGATCATCTGCTCGATCACCGCCTTGGCGTCAATCAAGCGGTTGTGATATTCCTGGAGCGTTTTTTCCAGGGCGGATCTGAAGCTGCGCGCCCGCGCCAGGTTCGAACGCTGGCGGCGCTGGATTTCATCGGCTAACAGGCGTTCCAACAAGCGGAGCTGCAGGCTCTCCGGCGGGTGATCCTTGAAAGTCTGCAAAAAGGCGTCATCCAGGATGGAGATATCCGGCTTATCGATCCCGGCAGCCTTGAAAATATCGACCACTCCCTGCGGCTCGAGGCTATCGTCCACCAAATCCTGGATGGCGCGATCCAATTCGCGCCCCAACCGGCGGCCAGGCAGCGTCTTGAGGATCTGCTTGCGCACCCGCTGGTAGAAAATGATCTCATCCGCATACGAGCGGCAATCATCCAGGTGTTTCACCAGCAGGAAAGCCGCCGAAAGTCGCGCTTCGGCCTGCAGAAACTCATCCCGCCGGTCGTCATCGGCGGCCAGGCTGCCATATACCAGGGCATACAAATCTTCCAGATCGATCTCGGATAATTCGCGCCAGCCGCCGTAATTCCGGCCGCGCGGCAAGGCTTGTCGGAGGTCGGCCAGCGCGCTAAAAAAGAGCGGGCGAGCTTTCTCGTCGATCCCCGCTGCCACCTCACCCTCTCCACCGCTTTGGGTGTAATGGCTGGTCGCATCGCGTAGCGCATCCCCAATCCCGATGTAATCCACGATCAGCCCGGCCGGTTTATCGCGAAAGACCCGGTTTACCCGTGAGATCGCCTGGATCATATTGTGGCCTTCCATCGGCTTATCGATGTACAGCGTGTGCAGGCAGGGGATATCCGTCCCGGTCAACCACATATCACACACCACCACCAGCTTGAGCGGATCATCCGGGTCGACCATGCGCTGCTTAATCGCCTCACGCTGGGCTTTAGTGGTCAGGTAACCCTTAGCGCTCCACTCCGGCGGGTCTTCGCCCAGGTTGCCGGTCATCACAATTTTCATCTCCGGGCAACCCGGCAAAACCGTTAAGGCTTCGAATAGCCGGACGCAGTTCTCCCGCTCCATGCAGACGATCATCGCCTTGCCGCGCAGCGTCGCACAGCGGGCCTGGAAATGCGCCAGCAGATCCTGGGCCAGGTCATTCAAGCGCCCGGCCGAGCGCGCCGCGGCCGAGAGCGCCGCCCAACGCCCGATGTGCTGGTTGACCAGCTCGGGATTTTGCCCTTCCGTCAGGCGCTGAAACAGGGTCTCCAGGTCTGCCTGGCTCAGGTGCAGGCGGATCTGCCTCGGTTCATAGTAGATCGGCACCGTGGCCTGGTCTTGCTGCGATTGGTAGATATCATAGGTATGGATCAGGTCGCCAAAAACCTGGACTGTATCCGCGCCGTGCAGGCTGATCGGCGTCCCGGTGAAACCCAGGCGCAGGACGTTGGGCAACGCCTCCGCCAGGCTGCGGGCAAAACCCTGCTCAAACCCATATTGGGAACGGTGGGCTTCATCGGCGATCAGGATCACATTCGAGCGGGTATTGAGCACCGGATGGCTTCGCTCGCCTTCTTTCAGGCGGAACTTCTCGATCGTAGTGAAGATAATCTCACCGCCGGCGGTCTGCAGCAAGCTGCGCAGGTCCTCGACGTCTTCTGCCTGTTGCACCGGCCCAACCAGTTGGCGAGCGGCCAGGAACTGATCGTGAAGCTGGTTGTCCAGGTCGTTCCGGTCGACCTCGATCAGGAAAACCGGGTTTTCCAGCGCCGGGGCCTGGCGCAAGAGACCGACCAGGAAAGCCATCGAGAGCGATTTCCCCGAGCCGGTGGTATGCCAGATCACCCCCACTCGCCGGTCGCTCGAAAGGTTGGCGCGCAGGTTCTGGTAAGTCTGGATCACCTTTTCGGCTGCCAGGCGAGCAGCGAAAAACTGGTGGTAACGCGCCCCCTTCTTGGTGATCTTCTCGTTGACGACCTCAAATACCAAAAAATCGTGGATATATTGCAGCAGGCGATCCTTGGGGAAGAGCCCTTCGAGCAGTGTCTTCATGCTGCCGGTGGTATTGGGCTCGATCTCGAAGCCATCGATCGATTTCCACGGACTATACCACTCCCGGCTGGCCGTCCAGACCCCATGCAGGGTGGTGATGCCATCTGAGACGACAACGAAGGCGTTGTAGTCAAACAACTGGGAGATATCATGGGTATAGTGCTGGATTTGATTGTACGCATCGTCAACGGTTGGCTTTTCTGAATAGGGGTTCTTCAGCTCAAAGACCACCAAAGGCAAACCGTTGATGAAGATAACGACATCCGGGCGGCGGTCATTCTGCCCATGGACAGGAAATTGGTTTACAGCCCAAAACTCGTTGTCCTGCGGGTGCTCCCAATCCACGGGATAAATATGGCGATACTCTGTGCGACCATCAGCCTTATCAATTTTCAAGTCAAAGCCACGCGTCAGCAATTGATGGAATGCGAGGTTGCGACGGAGAGCATCGACGCCTTCCGGTCGGGTGATAATATGCACGGCTTCGTTCAGGGCCGAATCTGGCAGGTCTGAGTAACGCCTGGCTAACCAGCCGCGCAGAACGTCTTTGAGCACCACCTGGTCATGCGGACGTTGTAAATCCATGCCAAAGACAGGGCGGTATTTCAACGCTTCCAGGCGTTTCAGGGTGGTTAGCTCAAACTCGGTTTCTGTCCCATGCTGTGGCATCTTACTGTTCCAACTCCCATATCATCTCACTCATATCTATTCAGATGCTCTGCTCCACAACCTGCTCTGCCTGTTTGATGCGGAGTTCTCCGGAGAGCAATTTTGGAAGAAGCGCATCACGAATGGATGAAAGAGTTTGAGACTCGTTCAAATTCAAGCGAGATTGCGTAAACATAGGACTAACAAGTTCACCAAATACTTGAGCAATAGCAGCTTTTGGTTTGATAGTCTTATAATACTTTAAACTCTCTGCTGGAACGCGCTGTCGGCCGCTTGAACCAGTCATCGACCGAATCGCAAAATCTCGAAAATCGTCTGTTCTTGCGAAACAATAGGCATAGATTGGTGGAAACGGTGACTTTGGCCTTAATACGATATATTCTGTTGAGCCCCA
>CAZAGA010000338.1:0-3993 GCA_964484335.1 uncultured Anaerolineaceae bacterium | reverse complement strand
TCTCAGCATTGTCACCACCCCTGCCCATCGCTGCCACGCTGGACCCGCCAACGGTAGGCCAGCCCACCAGCCCCCCGGCCGATCGCACACAGCCGCGGCGGATACGCCCAGCCTGGATCGCGCTGGCTACGCTGGGATTGGTCTTCGCTGCCATCTGGGCGGTGAGTAAATTCGGGCTCAACAGCGCAACCAGCCAGGCCGGCGACCTGCCCACAGCAGCGATCAGCTCAACCCAGGTCGTGCTCGAATCGGCTCAGTCGGGCAAGACAGTCTGGATCCTGGGACCATTTTACGATGATCAGGCCCGGTTGTTTGAACAGTCCATGCGGGCGTTTGAAGAAAAAAGCGGCATCCAGGTGGAGTTCCTGACCGGCAGCCGGCCTTACGAGCTGAACCTGGCCCAGCGGATCGATTCAGGCGACCTGCCGGATATCGCCATTTTCCCTCAACCAGCCTGGCTGAACGAGTATGCCGGCCAGGTCGTCGATCTCTACACCTTTCTGGATGACGAGTATTTACGCGAGCAGTACCCCGAGCAATTTCTCGAACTGGCGACGATCGACGGGCGCATCCTGGGCCTGTGGAACACACTGCACTTGAAAAGCCTGGTCTGGTATCCCAGGCAAGCTTTCGAAAAAAAAGGCTACCAGGTCCCGGAAACCTGGGATGAATTGATCGCCCTGACCGATCAGATCGCTGCCGATGGTTGGGCGCCCTGGTGCATTGGAGTCGAGGACCTTGACGCCAGCGGCTGGGTGGGCACCGATTGGGTAGAAGATATCCTGCTGCGCATCGCCCCGCCCGAGACCTACGACGCCTGGGTGAGCCACGAGCTGCCCTTTGATTCCCCAGAAATCCGGCGGGCCTTCGAAATCATGGGTGAGATCTGGTTGAATGATGACTACGTTTACGGCGGGACAGCCAGAATTCTCGGCGATAATTTTATCAACAGCCAGGCGCACCTGTTTGAGGATCCTCCGGCCTGCTATCTCCACCGCCAGGCCTCGTTTGCCCGCTTTTTTGTTCCCCCCGAAGCCCAGTTCGGCCAGGATTACGATTTCTTCTACCTGCCGCCGATCGACCCCCAATATGGTAAACCGGTGCTCGGCGCTGGAGAAATATTTGCCATGTTCAATGACCGGCCCGAAGTGCGCGAAGTAATGCGCTACCTGACCACCCCCGAGTCGACCGAGGCGTTGATTAAAGCCGGTGGCTTTCTCAGCGCGCACAAAGGCACCCCGCTGGAGTGGTTCCCGACCGAAGCGGATTTACGCTTTGCCCAGATCGTCCGCGCCGCCAACACCTACCGCTTCGACGGATCGGATCTGATGCCCGTACCTGTCGGACTGGGAACTTTCTTCCAGGGTATCGTGAAATGGGTTGCAGGCGCAGACCTGGACCAGGTGCTGAAAGAGATCGACGCAAGCTGGCCGGCTGAGTGAGCGCTCGTAGCAGCGCCATCCTTCGACTGCTTCCCTGGTCATGGCGCACTGTGCCCTGTGTATAGGCGCGTTGAGCGCAGTCGAAACGCCCCACATCCTTCGACTGCGCTCAGGATGCCGCGCTTCCCTGGTCATGGCGCTCCGCGCCGTGACCGGATGGATTGGCGTTCCGCGCCCTGCTTCCAGAACCGCTCGGCGCAGAGCGCTTGGGCTATACCGTTCCACCGCGGAGCGGTGGAACGAGAGGGAGATTCTGATTTATAATACTCTAGTACCCTTTACAGAGAAAGGATAATGACTATGCGCAAATTGACCCCACTGATCATCCTGGCAATCCTGTTTGCCCTGCTCTTCAGCAGCCTGCCCGCCAGCCCGGCCCTGGCCGGCGCCTGCCGCGCCACCCACACCGTGCGCGCTGGCGAGACGCTCAAATCGATCGCTACCCGCTACGACGTCAGCATCGACGAGTTGACCAAGGCCAACCGCCTGTACGCCCCGCATTACACCATCTATGTCCTGCAAACGCTGTGCATCCCGTCCAGCGCCAAGCCCTTCACCAGCGCCCCGTCCTACGCCAACAGCCCGGCGGCGGATTTCACTGCCCGCATCCAGAACAACAGCCTGGTGATCAGCACGACCAACTTCCCCAAGACCAGCGGTTACTATGTCAAAGCCGGCCCGGTGGGTACCCGCCCGAACACCAAGATCGGCCTGTTCAACACCGGCAAGGGCGGCAGCCTGCGCTTCAACTTCGCCTTGCCCGATAAGCTGGCTAAGCCGGATGCCGTGACAGTCTGCCTGAAAAACAACGTCACCGACGCCAACATCTGCCGGACCGCCAAACGCTAGGATTTCACTCAAATAAAACCAGGTCGTGGGCCAAACGACCTGGTTTTAATTTTAATGCTCGTATTGTGATAACTTTCCTTAATTTTAATCCGATAATTAAGGTCTATAATATATCCATTCCATTGCAGATTGCAACGCAACAACAAATCCGAGGGTTAGAAAAAAGGAGATAGGTATGCGTTCGAGAAAGATTTTGACCGGTATTTTTATCGTTTGCCTGCTGGCGGGAAGCATTGCTGCCGCCCCAGCAGCCCGCCCGGCCCAGGCGCAAGCCCCGGCTGGCTGGCAGGTGGTCGCCAGCGGGTTGAATAACCCGCGCGGCCTGGCCTTTGCCGACGACGGGACGTTGCTGATCGCCGAGGCCGGTTTTGGCGGCAACGGCCTGTGCGTGCCCGGCCCAGAAGGCGGTGAGGTCTGCCTGGGCAATAGCGGCTCGGTCACCCGGCTGCAGAATGGCGTCCAGGAGCGCTTCATCACCGGCTTGCCCTCCCTGGCCGACCCCAGCGGGATGGCCGCCACCGGCCCGCACGATGTGATCGCCAAGGGTCGCAATGTCGACGTGCTTATCGGGCTGGGAGCCGACCCGGCCGCCCGGGCCCAGTTTGGCTTGGCTGGCGCTTGCCTGGGCCACCTGGTACGCGCCTCGTGGACCGGGGCGTACACCTGCTATGAAGACATCTCGGGCTTCGAAGCCAGCGCCAATCCCGATGACGGCGAGTTTGACTCGAACCCGTATTCGATGGACCTGATCGAGCCAGGTAAGCGAGTTATCGCCGACGCCGGCGGGAACTCCCTGCTGGTGATGTTCGCCAACGGGCAGGTCGAAGAGCTGGCAGTCTTCCCAGACACGCTCGTGCTGGCCCCGCCCTTCCTGGGCTTGCCCCCGGGAGCGATGATGCCGATGCAGGCTGTGCCGAATGCGGTGGCAATCGGCCCGGACGGCGCGATTTACGTTGGCCAGTTGACCGGCTTCCCCTTCCCAATCGGCGGGGCGAGCGTTTTCAAAGTCGTCCCCGGCCAGGACCCGCAGGTCTTCGCCAGCGGCTTTACCAATATCATCGACCTGACCTTCGATAGCGCCGGCAACCTGTACGTGCTGGAGATCGCCGCCAACAGCCTGCTTTCCGGCGATGTGACCGGCGCGCTAATCATGGTCGCCCCAGATGGCACCCAGACCGAGCTGGCTAGCGCCGGACTGGTGGCGCCGGGTGGGGTGGCGATCGGCCCGGATGGCGGGATCTATGTCAGCAATTTCGGCATCTTCCCCGGCGCTGGGCAAGTGGTGCGGATCGCGGCCGGTGCGGCCGGACCGCTGCCCAGCGGCGGCGTGGCGCACGCCCTGCAGGGCGCCCGCTCGATGATGCGCTCCATTCCCCAGCCTGGGGCCGAGTTCCTGGCCGCCCCTGAAGCTACGCTTAAGGTTTTCCTGCCGATGGTTAACCAGTAAACTTATAACCGAACCATGAAAAAAAATGGAAGCCAAGCGGCTTCCATTTTTTCATGGTTCTCCATCTTCGTCTTCATCTTCATCTTCATCTTCATAATCTTCGTTAAAGTAATCGTCGAGCTCCGCTTCCTCTTCGGCGACTTTGGCATAGCCGCGCGCGACGCACACGCAGCCGTAGCGATGGCAGGTCGTACAGACGCCCCAGTAATCTTCGACCTGCGGGGTATAGGCGTTGATCATGGCGTAATCGAAGAA
>CAZAGA010000337.1:0-3994 GCA_964484335.1 uncultured Anaerolineaceae bacterium | reverse complement strand
TGAACCTTTCTTTCTTCCAGGAAAACTAACCATGAACGGGAATGACTCAGCGATTTATATCGGCGACACCCCGCAAAAACGAGCAGCCAATCCTGTGACTGGCCGGTATGTAAACCTGCTAGGGGAGCAGTATTACCAGATCCGCCATTACGATGCTATGGAGCCGTTTTTTATGAGCATCGTAAGCAGCTCCGATCACTGGCTGTACATCGCCTCAACCGGTGGGATTAGCGCAGGACGGGTGAGTCCTGAAATGGCGTTATTCCCTTACTATACCGTGGACAAAGTCACGGAAAACAGTGAAACCACCGGCGCGAAAACCATTCTGCGTGTTCGACGCGAACAAAAATCCAGCCTTTGGGAACCGTTTTCTGAACGGGATAGGAACAGCTATTCCCTGGAAAACAGCCTTTACAAAAATATCAGCAGCACCTGCGTGGTATTCGAGGAGCACAATCTCGATCTAAATCTTTCCTGCCGTTATGCCTGGCGGGTGAGCGAAAAATTCGGCCTGGTCAAGACCACCTGGCTGGTCAACACCGGAGACACAGCCTGCCAGGTTGAATTGGTGGATGGCATCCAGAATATCTTACCCGCCAATGTGACCATGCAGACCCAGAATACGATGAGCGTATTGCTGGATGCCTACAAGCGCAACGAGTTGGATGTGGAATCCGGGTTGGGTATCTTTGCGCTCAGCTCGACCCTGACCGACCTAGCCGAACCCAGCGAGTCATTGCTGGCCACCACAGTAGCCCAGCTCGGCCTGGATCATCCCGATATCCTGCTCTCATCGGTTCAACTGAATGCATTTCGCCTGGGACGACCCGTGACCACAGAAATGGACGTACGCGGCAAACGGGGAGCGTACCTGGTGCATACCACGCTTGAGCTGCCCCCTGGCGCTGAACGCTCCTGGCATCTGCTGGCGGATGTAAACCAGGACAATGCCGCCGTGATCCAGAAGATCACCGCACTCAAAGGCGAGCAGGCCGCCCTGATCCATGCTTTGGAAGAAGATATTTCGGCCGGTCATGCCGCTCTGTGGGGGATTGTCTCCAAGGCAGATGGGATCCAGCTTTCTAATAACATGGCTGCTACCACCCATCACTTCGCCAATATCATGTTCAATGTGATGCGAGGCGGAATCTTCGCCGACCAGTACTGGGTTCGGAAAACAGATTTCGAGGAGTACGTCGCCATTCATCACCGCGCTGCCCGGCAAGACAACCTCAAATTCTTCGCCAGTTTGCCAGATCGGATCCATATCGCTGATCTCCAGGCCAGGGCAGATGCCAGCGGTGTGGCGGATTTGAAAAGATTGAGCCAGGCCTATTTGCCGCTGATTTTCAGCCGCCGGCACGGCGACCCCAGCCGCCCCTGGAATCGTTTCGCCATCAACCTGAAAAAACCGGATGGCTCCCTGAAGCTCGGTTATGAAGGAAATTGGCGGGACATCTTCCAGAACTGGGAAGCGCTGGCCTATTCCTATCCTGAGTTTGTTGAAAATATGATCGGCGCGTTCCTGGCAGCCACTACGGCAGATGGGTACAACCCCTACCGGATTACCTATCAAGGGGTCGATTGGGAAGCGCCCGAGCCCAACAATCCATGGGCGAACATCGGCTATTGGAGCGACCACCAGATTATCTACCTCCAAAAACTGATCGAAGTCAGTCAAAAGGTACATCCCGGCCAATTACAAAATACGCTGGACCAGCCGATGTTCAGCTATTCCAATGTGCCATATCGAATCAAGCCGTACGCCGATTTGCTCAAAGACCCGTATAACACAATCGAATTCAACTGGGAGCTGGAGAAAGAAATCGAGGCCAAACAGGCAGCCTATGGCACAGACGCACGCCTTGGGTTAAATCCAGACGGCCTGCCGCTCCAGGTTTCACTGGCCGAGAAACTGCTTACCCTGCTGCTTGCCAAGCTGGCCAACTTCGTGCCAGAAGGCGGCATCTGGATGAATACCCAGCGGCCGGAGTGGAATGATGCCAATAATGCTCTGGTAGGCAAAGGGCTCTCCGTGGTCACCCTGGGTTATCTTTACCGCATGATCGTCTTCTGTCGGGAATTATTCCAGGGCCGGGAGAATGATGTCTATTCCGTCAGCAGTGAAGTGGGGCGCTTTTTTGCTGAGGTCGCCGCGGTGCTTCAACAGCACCAGCCGCTTCTACAAGCCGCCTTCAGCGATGATCAGCGCCGGGTGGTGATGGATGCATTGGGCCAGGCAGGCAGCGACTATCGCTGGAATTACTATCGGCATGGCTTTTCTGGTCAGCGCACCCAGCTCCCAGGTAGCGAAATCCTGGCCTTTCTCGACCAAAGCCGGCGCTACATCGAGCACTCCTTGCGCGCCAACCAGCGTAGCGACCACCTCTTTCATTCTTATAACATCCTGCACCTGGACGAACAACGCGCCTCCATCACCCACCTGTATGAAATGCTGGAGGGTCAGGTCGCCATCCTGTCCTCCGGGATGTTATCCAGTCAGGAGTCAATCGCTCTACTGGAGAGCCTGCGACATAGCCTGCTTTACCTGACCGATCAACATAGTTACATTCTTTATCCAGACCGAGAGTTGCCCGGCTTCCTGGAAAAGAACTGCCTGACGCCGGAACAGGTCCGTTATATTCAGCTCTTCCCTGCCCTGGTAAAAGCCAACGACCATCACCTGATCACCCAAGATGTTCAGGGTGTCTATCACTTCAGCGGAATAATCCACAACCTGCGCGATGTTAATCGGGCGCTCAAAGCCCTCGAACATGACCCGAGATTTACAGCCCTGGTCCAGGCTGAAGCAGATGACATCCGCGACCTGTTCGAGGAGACCTTTCATCACAACGAGTTTACCGGGCGATCTGGAACCTTCTTTGCCTACGAAGGGTTGGGCAGCATCTATTGGCATATGGTCTCTAAGCTGCTGCTGGCAACCCAGGAAACCGCCCTGCGATTCTGCCATGAACCAGCCGGAAAAACATTGAGCGCCTGTTACATGGATATCCGCCTGGGTCTGGGCTTTAATAAGTCACCCGCTGAATTCGGCGCCTTCCCTACCGATCCTTATTCGCATACCCCGAAAGACCAGGGCGCCAAGCAACCCGGAATGACCGGCGTTGTCAAAGAAGAAATCTTAACTCGCCAGGCCGAGCTCGGCCTGGTTGTTGCAGACGGGAAACTGGCTTTTGACTTTTGCCTGTTGGATTCAGATGAGTTGCTGACGAAACCGGAGACTTTCCACTGGCTGGACGTATTGGGAAAGCGTCAGGCCCTCGACCTGCCTTCGGGCTCCCTGGGTTACACAATCTGCCAGGTACCCGTGATCCTGCAGGTTTCGAGTGAGAACTGCATCAAGGTCAATTTCAGCAATGGCGACCTGCAGACCGTGGACGGACACACCCTGGACCGGGCGAACAGCCAGCATATTTTCCAGCGCGATGGAAAGGTGCACCACCTGAAAATTTGTTTCTCCACCGGGGGATAAACCTGTTCCCATTTACCAATCAAGGGGCTGTCCAAAAAGAGCGTTTGGACAGCTCCTTTTGATTCTCAACCGCAGCCAGGAGTAGTTCAAACGATGCAACTCCCAGGTCTTCGCCAGGTTGGGCATCAGGTTATTTCTCGATCTGCAACTGCCCCAGAACCGCCAGTGGATCTCGATTGTCAGGTTCTTGAATGTAGGAAGATCCATAGCTTGTGTAGCGGAGCACACCGCTTGGATCGACAACCATCACAGTCGGCGCAAAGGCCTGGAGCAGAACGAGCTGCCGGGTGTCGATTCCATATTGAGCAGCCACCTTCGCGCCTTTATCGCTCCAGATCGGGTAAGGCGTCCTGGTTATGTCGACAAACCTTCGGATCATCTTTGACCCATTAGGCACGATCACCAGCACTTCCGCATTTGAGGCTTTAAATTGTTGATAATCACAGCGCAACTGCGCCATATGCTGGACGCAGTGCCTTCAGATAAATCCGAGATTGAAGA
>CAZAGA010000336.1:0-4020 GCA_964484335.1 uncultured Anaerolineaceae bacterium | reverse complement strand
CATTCACGCCCGCGAAGCCGAGATTTTCCTGAAAGGCCGCTTACTCGAAGAAGAAGCCATCCAGCAAGCTGCCCGGCTGGCCGTCGCCGCCGCTCAGCCAATCGATGACGTACGCAGCTCAGCCGATTACCGCCAGGAAATGGTTCGGGTCTGCGTCGCCCGTAGCCTAGAGGCCATCCTGCATGGCCAGGAACGCCAGTCCTTCCCGCATCAGCCGGTCCTGCTGTGGGGCGAAACTTACGCCTCCCCAGAGTTGACTGCCAGCAGCCTCCACCAACCAGGTACACCCATTATCGCTGAAATTAATGGCCAGCAAGTAACTTTTACCACTGGCCAGGAGAAGAACCTGCTCCGTTTACTGCGCGAAGAAGGCGGCCTGACAGGCACTAAAGAAGGCTGCGCGGAGGGCGAATGCGGCGCTTGCACCATTCACCTGGACGGCATGGCAGTGATGAGTTGCCTGGTTCCTGCCGCCCGGGCCCATGGCGCCCGGATCACCACCATCGAAGGCCTGGCCGGAGGGGAGGACGGGACGACTAACACCCTGCACCCAGTGCAGCAAGCCTTTATCGATACTGGCGCAGTGCAATGTGGCTACTGCACCCCCGGCTTCATCATGTCGGCCGCTAAGCTGCTCGAAGAGCATCCTCATCCCAGCCGCGACGAAATCCAGCAAGCCATTACTGGCAACCTGTGCCGCTGCACCGGCTATTACAAAATTGTTGAAGCCATCGAGTTGGCTGCCCAAACCACATAAGATCGATCGAGACCGGCGCAGTACACCCGTCTCGATCTGAAATGTTCAGGTCATGGAAAGAACCGTCCCAACCACCGAATCGGAAGAGATCGAGCTCTACCTGCGCACATATTATTCTCTGCTGCGCACGACCACCGAGGTGCGCATTCGCACCCTGGAAGAAGTTCACTCAGGGATGAAGTCGTTGCTACATCCCGATGCCCGCGCCATGCAGCCAGACCTGGCTGCTTTGATGTACGCCTTGCTGCGCCTGCCGGAGTGCATCCTGGATGTCCAACAGGTCGTGATGGGTCAGAGTCCGGAAGTCTTTAGCCGGGCAGGCTTTGGCGATGTGACTACCTGGCAGGAAGTTACCGCTCCAGCTCGCCGGCGGCGCTGCTATTACAATCAGGATGGTGATACCCTGGCCTGCCTGATTGCCAGTCGCTCAGACATTGATGACCTGATCCCAATCCTGACCGCTTTGCAAATCGAGCTGAATAAATTTCACCGCCTGCTCAGCCGGGGTAAGCCTGCCGGCATCTCGGAAGTCGGCGCTCCAGCGTCCTTTACCGCCGGCCTCGACAGCCTGCTCGAGGTCTCAAACGACGACCTGGAAAGATTGTATGCCATCTGGGGCGATAACTTCGACGCTAACCTGGAATTAATTGCTACCAGGCCGCTTGACTTGCGTGTGCAATTGCTCAGCGGCTCTTTGAGCGAGTACCGCCGGGCTACCCACACCTGGTGGAACACCATTGTCCAGACCGTCCCGGCAATCTCCGAAAGCCCGGTCTATTTCGTTTCCAGCAACACCCACAGCCTGGTCAATGTCCTAGCTGGCTACCCCCTGCGCCAGGCCAGCCAGTTATCCGGCTTCCTGGAACAGCCTGGGAATGCAGGGCTGCTGAACGAATGGAAAGACATTCAACATGGCCGAAGTGAATCGAATCGAGAGAACTTCCTATATTACGTCTGGAAAAAATTCATCCAAACACCCCTAGGCGCGGCGCACATCGCTTCCCAAGCCGCCGATGAGCGTTCCCTCGGCATTACGCGTATCCCTAGCCCGCGCTCATTTGACGTCGAAGCCCAGGTCATCGACCTTAGCCGCCTGAACCCAGACTACGTGGATCCCCGCTTGCGCCAGCGCATCGATCTACATCGCCTTCCCCAGCGCCAGGCCTTTATCTTGAATATCGACTACCCATTAGGTCAGGCTGCATACAACATTCTCACCGAAGCATCCGAACACGTCGGCCAAATCCTCGGTGTTTACATAATGGGCAAAGCTGCCTCGCTCAATGCTGTAGTCGGTGATGTAATGATTCCTGGTGTAGTCCACGACGAACACTCGCAAAATACCTATCTATACCAAAATTGCTTCAATGCTTCTGCGGTCACTCCTTTTATGGTGTTCGGCGCAGCGCTGGACAACCAGAAGGCGCTCACGGTGCGCGGCACCTTCTTGCAAAGCATGCGTTACATGGATGTCTTCTACCGGGAAGGTTATACTGACATTGAGATGGAAGCCGGACCATACCTTTCCGCAGTATTTGAGATGCACCGTCCTACCCGCCACCCGGTCAACGAAATTGTTAACCTGTATGGACTGCCCTTCGATCTGGGCATTCTGCACTACGCTTCCGATACCCCCCTGAATAAAGCCCGGAACTTGGGTGCTGGTAGTTTGTCTTACTTCGGCATGGATGCCACCTACGCCGCCACCCTGGCGATTGCTCAGCGTATCTTGTCATTGTAATTACCCAAACCTTCCTTCCTCAATCCGAAATACCAGGTAGCAATCGGATATTTTTCCCATCCCATCCAAACTAGGCCTTGATCCAAGGCCAAAGAAATGCCGGTCAACCCGTTCTGCGCCTGCGCACGTCCAGGACAACATCAGGCACAGGTCGGAAAACCAGGGAACAGCCTTATTTTTTACCCAAGAGATCCAGAGCATATCCATGATTCCATACCACCCAAAAGAGCCTGTTGACTCAATTCAGATAAATCTATATACTGAAAAAAGGAGGTGGCTCATGTCTTGGTACTTGGCCGCTCTACAGAAATTTGCCGTATTCGGGGGGAGAGCACGTCGTAAAGAATACTGGTTGTTCGTCTTGTTCAATGCAATCATTGTCACAGTGTTATTCACACTTGCCTTCCTACCACCGAGCGGCCCTGGTGAAGGTCTAGGATTAGCCATCAGCTTTCTGTTAATCTTGTATGTCCTGGCCATCGCCGTTCCCAGCTTGGCGGTTGCTATACGCCGGCTGCACGATCTGGGAAAAAGCGGCTGGTGGATGCTGATCTCCTTTATACCCATCGCTGGAGCAATCTGGTTGTTGATCTTATTCGCCAGCGACAGCCAGCCAGGCGACAATGCATACGGGCCAAATCCGAAAGGTGTTCCTGCACCTGTATCTTTCGCTCCAAAATATGCCAAAAAGGACACTTCCCCCGCGCATGGCGGGCTCTTCAACGGGTTAGGCCAGGCAGGCCACAGTAATGTTCAATTTGACGCTGAAGGTAAGGTAACCAGCACCGAAGCTCGTCCGGGAGCCTGGTTGCATCGCCAGAACGGCCAGTTTTCCTACTTCAATCAAAAAGCAGGCAGTTTATTGGATGCTGCAGAAATATTGAAGCAGGTGAGCTCAATCCCTTCGTTCACTTACTACGGAGTGGAGACCCCCGATGGCTTTCTTGGCCGCGATATCCAGGGATATTACACACCCGAGCCTTTACGAACCAAAAACATCAACGCTCCTTTCCACGTTAGAAAAGGTGAGACCATTGAAGCACAAGACCTGAATACCTTCGGTGTCAATATGACCGGTGTTGCCCAAATGAAGTTACGCGGTGAATATGCCAGCTTACTGATGTTGATGAAATGCGGTAAATGCGGATACGAGTCGCCCGTCGAGACCCAGGCCGGAACTTTCACCCGAGAATGTTATTGCTGTGGTACAGAGAACACCTGTCACCGCATGGGCGTGCACGTCTTCCTGGTCGGCACTGGAGAAGTGGAAATTTAGGTTGGCGTTTCGCACTCTGCGGAGTAGGTTCAACAACCGTATAGTGCGAGTGGCTGGGACCGACCTTGAATAAAATAAGCCTGTAAGGTGAATGTACAAGGATTTTGTAATTGATCGAATTAAGTTCCCTCGACTCTTGTTAGAGCAGAACGTTATTCGCCCATTATCTTTACACAACCAGGGGAGAGTTAAAAAAAACGGATACCTGATTTCGGCATCCGTTTCAGCTCCTCGTCGAGGACTCGA
>CAZAGA010000335.1:0-4029 GCA_964484335.1 uncultured Anaerolineaceae bacterium | reverse complement strand
TTCAAGTCCGGGCGGTTATGGTAACCACGCGCCAACCCAATCCCGCCGATATACAGCTCACCGGGAATACCAATCGGGCAAGGTTGGCGATTTGCATCCAGGATGAAAACCTTGGTATTGGCAAATGGCCGCCCAATCGGTACAAGCTGCTCAACAGACAGGTGACCGGTAGAGCCTTCGAAAAAGGTGCTGTCAATGGTCGCTTCAGTCAGCCCAAACGAATTCACAAGGCGGGTCTGTTTACCGATCAAGCTGAGGAACTTGCGGTATTCGCCGACATACCAGCTGTCTGAGCCGCAGGCCAGTAATCGCATGAAATCCAAATGCTGGCCAGTTTTTTCAAGATATTGAGCCAGGTTACGCAAAACCGCGGGCACAAACTCGGTGACGGTGATCCCCTCAGCCAACATCAACTCAAACAGACGATCTGCTGAAAGTAACCATTCGCGCGGGCAGAGCACCAGCTTTCCCCCTGAACAAATCGCCCGAACCAGGTCACCGGAGAAAACATCAAAGGTGAAGTTCGCCATCTGCAGGTGAGCTGCACCTGGTATTAAATGATAGGATTCTTCCCAAGCCAGATAAGCGTTAACCAGGCTGCGGTGCTCCACCATGACTCCCTTGGATTGACCAGTTGAGCCAGAGGTGTAGGTCATATAAACCAGGCTATCCGGTTTCACCTGCAACCTGTCGTGCGAAGGCAGACCAAGACTGGACGATCCTGTTGAATCGGTCAGCAGCTCATCCAATGCCAGTACTTTTGCCGGGATCCCTACCAGCCTGTCGACCAGGCGGCTGTGGGTCAGGATGACCAGCTTCCCATCCGGAGAGAGGCTCGAGGCGTCCTCGATAATAAACGCCAGCCGCTCTTGGGGTGCATTTGGGTCTAGAGGCAGGTAAGCTCCACCAGCTTTCAAAATACCAAATAAAGATGCAATCAGCTCAGTCGAGCGTTCCATGAACACCCCAACCACTTGATCTGGTTGGGTGATATGCTGGCTCAGAAGGTCAGCCAGTTGCTCAGATCTATCATCTAGCTCCCGATAGGTTAATTGGGCAATCCGGCTGACTCTCTGGCTAGCCAGGGCAGGTCCAGGCTTATTTTCCAACCCTGGCAAGATAACTGCCTGGGCATCGGGAGTCTTCTCTGCCCACAGCTTGAGGAAATCATGGATCCGATAGTCTTTCCGATCTGCGCCTGACCAATCAAGCGGGCTGGTTTCGTTCCAAGTTTCAAGCACCAGGCGCCGTTCATCCAGAGGCAAAATTGGCAGCAAAGCGATCGGTTGCTCCGGATTGGCTGTGGCAGCCTCCAGCAAAGTCTCCAGATGGCTCAACAAACGGGTGATGGTATCCGCATTGAACAGGTCCGTGTTATATTCCACCGATAGGTCAAAGCCGTCCGCCATCTCTGCTGCAACCAGGGTGAGATCGAAGGTCGAAGTGCCGCTGTGCAGGTCGATCGGTTCCAGCATCATCCCTGGCAAGCGCTGAGCCCGCACAGGCGCGTTTTGCAAGATAAACATCACCTGGAAGAGTGGGCTATGACTCATATCGCGCGGCAAGTTCAGCCGGTCAACAATCACCTCGAATGGCACATCTTGATTAGCATACGCACCCAGGGTGACTTCTTTGACCCGATCAAGCACCTGCTGGAAAGTCGGCTCCCCGGATAGATCGGAGCGTAAAACTACGGTGTTAATGAAAATGCCGATCAAGCCTTCCAATTCAGCCTGCCGGCGGTTAGCGATCGGCGAGCCAACCGTGATGTCCGTCTGGCCGGTATATCGATAGAGCAAAGTCTGAAAGCCAGCCAGGAGAGTCATGAAGACCGTCAGGCCCTTTTGCTGGCTGAAAGATTTGATCCGCTCGGTCAGGGATTTCGAGAAACTGGCAGACAGGGCTGCACCACGCGAAGTGATGACTGGAGGGCGTGGGCGATCGGCTGGCAGTTCCAGAACCGGGATGAAACCACCCAACTGCTTGGTCCAATAGCTGATCTGGCCTTCCAGTACATCCCCTTGCAGCCAATCGCGCTGCCACTCCGAATAATCGGCATACTGGATCGGTAGGTCTGGAAGCGGTGATGGCGCACCAGCCGAGAAAGCCGCATAAAGCGATGAAAGTTCATAAATGAACACACCAATTGACCAGCCATCGGAAACAATGTGGTGCATGGTCACCAGAACCACATGTTCCTGATCGGCGGTTTGAATTAAGACTACCCGGATCAATGGGCCGACCGATAAATCAAAAGGACTGCGCGCTTCCAGGTTTGCCAGGCGCATCGCCTCGGCCTGGCGCTGATCGGCAGGATAATCCCGCAAATCAATCAACGGGAGGTTAATTTTCTGTGACGGGTGGACGACCTGAACTGGATCGCCATCCATCATCGTGAAGGTTGTGCGAAGCGCTTCATGGCGGCGAACAATTTCATCCAGGCAGCGTTGCAGGACCTGTCGATCTAATTGCCCAATCAGGCGAACAGCCGTCGGAATGTTGTAAAATGGGCTGCCTGGCTCAAACTGATCTAAAAACCACAGGCGTTGTTGAGCAAAAGAGGCTGGAAATACAAAGACATCCTCTTCCGGTTCGTTCAATAACAAGTCACTATTGGTCAAATTCATCGGTTTACTCTGCAGAGTTCGATTGAGAAGAATCGGCAGCCGAATCTTCCTTTTTCGTCTTACCGCCTGGATCAGTTTTAACCAACCCGGCGTTCGTTTGTCTCATCCGGCGCGTATCACGGGCCACCGCCCGGATGGCAGGAGTCTGCAAGCCCGCCCCAGCTTGGCGTAATTGCTCGATCGTACCGGCAATTTCTGCAATGGTCGGATGCTCGAACAAGGCCCGCAATTGGATCTCGACCTTGAAAGCCTCGCGGATATGCGAAATGAACTGAGTAGCAAGCAGAGAATGGCCACCTAGCTCGAAGAAATTATCCTCAATGCCGATTGGGCTCTGCTCACCGGTCCAGGGAATACCTAGGAGCTCGGTACAGATCCGGCAAAGCTGGATCTCGGTCTCATTCCTGGGAGCGACATAGACGCTGCTGGCCTGGTCGCGCGCCGAGCGCTCAACCGGACGGGTTGCCAAGGCCCGACGATCGATTTTACCACTGGGCGAAAGAGGCATTTCATCCAAAATGATGAATGCAGACGGTATCATATACTCAGGCAGCGTCTTGCCGAGGAATTTCCGCAAGGAGGCCGGTTCAATCGCTGGCTCCTTGATCTGCGGAACGACGAAAGCCAACAGGCGTTTATCCGCCATCTGGCCAGCACCGATGTCGTCACGGACAACTACGGCAACATCCAGCAAGCGTTGGATCTGTCCCGAATCGCCCGGGATGGTTTCTTCGTATTGGCGAAGGGCAGACTCGATTTCGCCCAGCTCAATCCGGAAACCGCGCAGCTTGACCTGCTGATCAATACGCCCCAGGAATTCCAGGCTGCCATCAGCCAGCCAGCGGACCAAATCCCCGGTCCGGTACAGCTTCTCGCCAGCCCGCTCGGTCAGACCAGCTTTATGCAAGACACCTGCCAGGGGATTCTGGATAAATTTTTCAGCAGTTAATTCAGGTCGGTTCAGATACCCACGCGCCACACCGACGCCGCCGACAAACAATTCCCCGGGGATTCCGACGCCAACCGGTTGAAGCTGGCGATCCAGGATATACAGGTGGGTATTGGCAATCGGTTGGCCAATGCTGGGATCCCGATCATCTTCTGGGTCGGCTAAACCGGCCGAAGCGCAGACTGTTGTCTCGGTCGGGCCGTAAGCATTGAAAAACCGGCGGCCGGGTCCCCATCGCGCGACAATATCCCGGCTACAGGCCTCACCAGCCGCAATTACGGTCTTCAACTCTGGCAAAGCCTGGTTGGAAACCTGTTCTTCAGGAAGCACTGACAGAACCGAGGGAGGCAGCGTCGCGGTGGTGATCGCTGACTGGTGCATGAAACGCAGCAACTCCAGCCCATTCGCCAGGGTTTCCTG
Organism: uncultured Anaerolineaceae bacterium; assembly: GCA_964484335.1. Lineage (GTDB taxonomy): Bacteria > Chloroflexota > Anaerolineae > Anaerolineales > UBA4823 > CAZAGA01. Next base: position 33 of record CAZAGA010000335.1, on the reverse strand, counting down.
GCTGGTCAAACAAAGCGTCGCCCCATTGGCTAA
>CAZAGA010000334.1:0-4046 GCA_964484335.1 uncultured Anaerolineaceae bacterium | reverse complement strand
ACTCACATCGAAATGGCTTCTAAACAAGTCCAGGAAGGCGAGCCTGTGCCTGCCGAAGTCGAAGACGCAATCCGCGTTGAGATCCAGCGCGTCGTTGCTGCGACGCCAGGTGTGCGCGCGCCACGTCGGGTTCAGGTCCATCGCCTGGCCAATGGCCAGCCGGGCTACTATGTCTCCCTGGAATGCAGCCTGGAGGTAGACCTGCCGGTCAGCGAAGCCCATCAGCTCTCCTCGCAAATTGAGCACGAGCTCAGCCGGCGCATGAGCAACGTGGTCGATGTTTTTGTTCACCTCGAGCCGCCAGGAGTATCTCCGGTTGGATAAGAAAATAACCCTTTGGAAGCTCCTTCAACAGCCCGGCGAGGCGCCTGTTCTGCAGGAGTTGATTCCCGAGCGGAAAGATTCTCTGGATGCCGCCGCAGGTAGCCTGCCTCCCGGCGCCTATACCACCTTGCGCACTTATTCGAACAGTAAAGCTAACAACCTGGAAAGCCATTTTCTTCGCCTGGAAGAAACCGCCCGCCTGGCTGGCCGCCCGCTGCAGTTGGAACGCCAGGGGCTGCGCCAGGCTCTGCGCCAGGCGGTCCAGTCTTACGGCGGAGCATTCGACCTGCGCATGCGTATCCTGCTTGACTTGAAGGATGAACAGCTCTACCTGGCGGCGGAGCCGTTGAGAACCCCACCAGAACTGGCCTACCAGCAAGGCGTAAAGGTGATCACCTGCAGCTACGTCCGCCAAAATCCGAAGGCAAAGCTCACCTCTACCATGCTCGGGGCGGAAATGCTGCGCCGTAGCCTACCGTCGGACGTGAACGAAGCCGTGATGCTCGATCCGGAGAACCGCTTGTTAGAAGGCTTGAGTAGTAATTTTTTTGCCGTGTTAACTGGTGTGCTGTGGACGGCAGAGCAGGGCGTGCTCTCCGGCATCACTCGCCAGGCGATCCTGGAGGAAGTTCGCACGGCTGGTCTCCCGCTGCGCCTGGAGGGCTTGCCCCTGGCAGAGCTTCCCCAGGCAAGCGAGGCTTTTATTAGCAGCGCCAGCCGGGGGGTGCTGCCGGTGCGCATGGTCGATAGCTTGGTCATCGGTTCGGGAGCGCCTGGACCGATCACTCGCCAGCTCAGCCAGCTATACCAGGCTCGAATCGAACGCGACCTGGAAGAAATCTAACTGGTCGTTGTACGCTCTCACATCGGATTATAATTAACTGAATTTATCCTATCTTGCCCCTGTTCAGGCGGTATCCCAATGTCCCTTTCTGAAGATCACGAACATCATTATCCTGGCACCACCATCTTGCATGAAGATACGGTCATCAAGCCGCAGCGCTCGTGGCGCACCTGGCTGATCGGCAACCCGCTCTCGACCGCCGACGCGCCGCACCAGACGATCGGCAAAGCGGTTGGCCTGGCGGTGTTTGCCTCGGATGCGCTTTCTTCGACGGCCTACGCTACACAAGAAATCATGGTCATCCTGGCGGCTGCTGGTACGTTAGCCTTCGGTTGGGTCTTTCCAATTTCGATTGCAATCGTGGTGCTATTGGCTATTGTTACCATTTCTTACGAGCAGACGATCCACGCCTACCCTGGGGGGGGTGGGGCATATATTGTGGCGCGCGACAACCTGGGCGAGTTGCCTGCCCAAACAGCCGGAGCAGCGCTGCTCACCGATTATATTCTCACAGTAGCTGTCTCGATCTCTTCCGGGGTGGCCCAATTAACTTCCGCTTTTCCTGCCCTTTTCCCGTATCGGGTGGAGATTGCTGTCGTGATGGTGATGTTCATCATGTTGATGAACCTGCGTGGGGTGAAGGAGTCGGGCACTGCATTTGCGATCCCCACTTACTTCTTTATCTTTATGATGTTTATTACTGTTGGAGCTGGGTTGTTCCAATATGTTACCGGCTCTCTAGGCACGGTAATCGATCCGCCCCACTTGGAAGTGCTCGGCGATACAGCCGTCGTCGGTGTTTTTTTGATCCTGCACGCCTTTGCCAGCGGCACGACTGCCCTGACCGGCGTCGAAGCCATCTCGAACGGAATCACCGCTTTCCGTGAGCCGCGCAGTAAAAACGCCGGCATCACCCTGATCTGGATGTCCTCCATCTTGGGCGTGCTCTTCCTGAGCATCAGCTTCCTGGCTACCCACATCAACGCCGTTCCCTCCGAAGCAGAGACGATTATCTCGCAATTGGCCCGAACTGCTTTCGATGGTCGCAATATCTTCTACCTGCTGACCATCGGCGCGACCACGGTGATCTTAATCATGGCTGCCAATACTGCCTTCGCCGATTTTCCCCGCCTGAGTGCCTTGCATGCCGGGGATGGCTTCCTGCCGCGCCAGTTAACCTATCGAGGCAGTCGGCTAGTATATTCGAGAGGGATTATGACTCTGGCCCTGATCGCCTCTCTCCTGATTGTCCTGTTTCAGGCAAGCGTCACAGGTTTAATTCCCCTCTACGCAATTGGCGTTTTTCTATCCTTTACGCTCTCCCAGACCGGGATGGCTCGTCGCTGGTGGAAATCCGGGCAGCTCAAACCAGGGGAGACGCTCAAAGAGCCTGGATCAATTCTTGAACACGACCCGCGTTGGGCGCTGAAGTTGGCTATTAACGGATTTGGCGCGGTGTGCACTTTCATCGTCATGATTGTTTTTGCTGTGACCAAGTTTACGGATGGTGCTTGGGTAGTTCTGATTCTTACCCCAGTGTTAGTGACCACCTTTTTTGCCATCCATCGCCATTATAAAAACCTGGCCAAGAACCTGACTCTGGAGGGTTACCGGCCGCCGCGCAGCTACCAGCGCCACCGGGTTTTATTGCTGGTATCGAATGTCCACCGCGGCACGCTCCAGGCGCTGAATTATGCCGTTTCCCTCTCGGATGATGTTACCGCAGTCCATGTTTCGATTGATCCGCAGGACGCCGAGAAAGTCCAACAGCGCTGGGAAGCATGGGGCCAGGGCGCTCGCCTGGTTGTGATTGAGTCGCCCTACCGCTTGTTGGTCGAACCGTTGCTCGAATACATCGATAAACTGTATAAATTACGCCAGCCGGGGGAAATCATCACCGTGGTGGTGCCGCAGTTTGTTCCCGATCGCTGGTGGGGCAATCTGCTGCATGCCCAAACTGCGCTCTGGCTGCGCATGGCTCTGTTGTTCAAGCCTGGGATTGTGATCACCGAAGTGCCTTACCTGGTTCGCCACTTGCAGAATAAAAAACAGAATTAAATTCCTTAAACGAAAAACAGGCGCTGAAGCGCCTGTTTTTCGTTTAAGGAATTTATGGATATGGCGTCCCGCTCGAGGATCCGCCGCCGGGTGTCAGAGTGATCGTCGGCGTCACCGTCGGGGTCACGGTCGCTGGCAGTGGCGTCTGGGTGGGCGGGACATTGCGGATCGAAGGCAAGAACCAGATTCCGTTGGCGTGGCTGACATTACCATTGTTCTGCATCCGCAGGATAAACTGGACCGACTGGCCAGCCAGTGAGGTCAGGTCGATACTGACCGTATTGCTTTGGTTATCGTATACCTCACGCCAGGCCCCCAGGTTGCCAGCCGAGCCATTCGAGAGCAGGTAATCGACCCGGAAGGTAACATCGCACTTGGACCAGCCGCTCTGGCAGCTAAACTCGGCTACGAAGCGGTCGCCTGGTTTGACCACATAGGCCGGGAATTGCCCGCTGATATAGCCATTGGCGGACTGGTTTGGACGCACCCACAACCCGGGCTCATTTTCTGTGCGGGGCTCCAGGGCTGGTGAAGTAGTGTAAACCACCGAGCCACGACTGTCTCCGCTTGGGGTGGTGCAGCCAATGACGCCATCATCTGTACGCCATTGAGCGCTACAATAGTTGGCGGCAAAGTCATAGGCATAGCGCGGATTTGGATCTGGCTGAGCCTGGACCTGGATGCGGGCGTAAATCGGATCATCGCCGTTTCGTCCGACGCCGAACATGGTGCCGCGCGGGTCGCGGAACATCCAGTTGCTCTGGAACGTGCCTGCGCTGCCGGGCGAGGTCATCTCAATCCCCAGGTCGATCGACTGGCC
>CAZAGA010000333.1:0-4051 GCA_964484335.1 uncultured Anaerolineaceae bacterium | reverse complement strand
CGGCGCATGGATCGGTGCCCACGGTAGGGGAAAGTTCGTCAAACGCGCCCGATTCAAGGAAAGTTTTCCATTCCTGGTCATAATAGCGTTGTTGAAGGATGATGAAATCGGCTTTATCCAGCCATTGATTTTTCAAGACATCATTCCACAGCCCGAACTGGCGCAGCCGGGCGGTGTCGCCACCGATTCGGTAAGTGTAGCCATCGTTAAGCTGGGCCGGAAAGATCCTGGCGTCAGGGATTGCCAGGAGAGGAACTGCGGACAGACTGCCTTGCCAGTAGACCAGGGCATCCGCCGGGATCGCTTCCGCAAGGCGATTTTCTACAGTCTCCAGCGCGGCGATCACGTTTCCCTGGCAGCGGGCTGCTTGGGTGGCCGCGCCATCCGGGTCGACCAGGGGGGTATCGCCGGTCAGGAAAGGCAGCGGCGTCAGGATCATGCCCAGGCTAACCGCCAGGCTGGCGGCGGCCAGGCCGTAATTGGCATGACCAAACCAGCGCTGGCGTTTTGCGATCCAGGCCAGGCCTACCAGCAGCAATCCCACGCCCAGCCCGGCCAGGGTGGGCACCAGCCAGCGGGCAGTTTTGTAGCTGATGCCCAGGCCATTCTCTAGCAATCCCCAGAGCGGAATGGTTCCGCTGGCTGTGGAGCCAACCGAAGCGCCCAACCTTGGGACTGGCAGCTCGATTAGCCAAGGGCCAATGACGCGCGATGCGCCAAAAGCCGCGCCGCTGTAGAGCAGGGGGATCACAAGCAGCGCGTACAAGGCGTAAGCCGTGGTTTTCCCGGGTCTCCAGGCTCTGAACGCCAAAGCTGCGATCAGGATCATGACCGGCGAGAAAAATTCCAGGTACCCGGCAAAGCAAAACACACAGTAGTTTTTCAAGAGCGCTGCCCAGGCGTGCGCTGCAACCAGGACCAGCGAGAGAATGCTTAAGAGTACTGTGGTGCGGTAGTAAAAGATCTTCGTCCAGTATTTCCGCTGGAAAATCAACACGCCGAACAAGGCCAGGGATAAGGTGGGAATGAAATTAAACCGGACGCCATCCCACAAGCTGGCCAGGCGATCTTCCCAGCCAATGGCTGGATTCCAAACCGCGATCCCCAGGTCTTCGATGCGCCAAGGATCCAGGAAGGGTGTCAGCGAAGCCGGGATCCAACTGGCCCACATTTGCAAAATGCCTGGCCAGTAGATGGCATGCAGGATCAGAACTGCCAGGCCGCCGGTCAGGCTGCTCCATAAGCCTGCTTTCCAACCATGTTGCCCAAAAATATATAGCAGTAGCAAGGGAAGCACTGGGGTCATGTTCACCCGAACCAGGAGCAGCAACCCGGCGCTGAGACTGGCCAGGCACAGCCGCCAGAGCGGCGCATTTTCGTCAATTGCCAGGACCAGGACCCAGGTCAGGATGCAGGCAACCAATACTTGCGACACAGCCATGCTGTACCCATTCCAGTAAGCCGGGTTGATCGCTGCAGCCAGGACGGTAGCCGCAGCCCACCACCGGCCGGCCAGCCGCCGGGACAGGATCCACAATCCAAGCAGGATTAGGACTCCCAAGATAACCGAGAAAATTCTTCCGGTGCGTAAGCCTGTCCCGAATAAAAGCTGGATAGCACCAGGGATCAGGTAGGAGAGAGGCATCTGGTTGGTCCAAGGGCCATCTGGCTGAAAAGGAATATACCGCCCGCTGGTAAATAAAAAGCCTTTTACCAGGTATAACCCTTCATCCAGGATCGAGGCCTGGCGGTAAGCAGATTGGAGCGCCTGGAGTAGGAAAACAAACACGCCGGCTAGTGCGATTAGTTCAGCGACTACTGGAAACGATTGGATCCAATTAATGGCAAGGTTCACGCCATTCGAGATGGGCTTGGTTTTTTGAATCGACACGGAAAGGGGTCCTTAATCCATGCGCAAATCGCTGTGCATATTCAGCTTCTGAATTATAACCGCGGTGGTTCGATCGTCAAGGCCGCGGCCTGGCCGCCCTGGCCCAATCCCACAGGCTGTACAGGATGCCGCAGGCCAGCCCCAGGCCGATGATCTTGAATGGATCGGCTACCGCCCAGGAAATTGAGTACAGGCGGCGGAGATACCAGAGCAAGGACCAGCCGATAATGAAAGCCAGGGTAACCAGCGCTCGCCGAAAAAGTGGATCCGCAGATCGACGCTGTTCAACCCAGCCCCACGCGGCTAGGCCCATCTGCAGGCTGGCAAAAATTGCCCGATAGCGTGGATTGTCATCCTGGTCTCCGCCGCCGCGCATTGAAGCAATCAGAACGCCCAGCCAGACAATGGCTGCCAGGCCTTTGGTAAACGCGTCTGCATCCTTCTTGAACCAGGCGCGCAGAGCACCATAGGCGATCAGTCCAAACAAAGCTGCCCAGCCAGCCGCTCGCCATAAGGTGATCCACGGCCAGATCTGAGCGCTGCTGCTAACAACCAGGGCAGCCGGCAGGAAGGGGCGCAGCACACCGTAGCCAATTAAGATCGGTAAGTGGCTCCACTCTGGAGCGCTGCGAAAGATCTTCTGAATCCAGCCGGAAGCGCTTTTGCTGAAATAGGCCTGCAAGTCTACCGACTTACGCAGCCAGTAGCTGGCAACCTCCAGGGGATTGGTGATCTCAGGCGGGGCAAACTGGCGGATAGCCAGCCAGCCGCCGACGAGCGCCAGGCCAATTACGCCTGCCAGCACCAGCCAGGCCCAGCGGGGGACAGCAACATGGCGCTGAAACAGGTCATCGCGAATGGCGAACGCAGCCAGGACGAGGCTGACTAGAAGCACAATAATAATTGGTGGTGAAAAGAAAAGGGTTAAGAGAATGCCGCTCAGCAGCCAGGCCAGGCCAATCCAGGAACGTTCACGCCGCAGGCGCGCCAGGCCATAGAATGTAGCTGTAATTAAAGGGATCAGGAAAGCCTCTCGCATCTGCGAGCTGCCCAGCAGCACTGTTTCTGGATAGAGCGCGAGGCCCCAGGCAGTCAGTTGCGCAACGCGTTCCCCCCAATTCCGCCGGGCAAAGGCCCACCCGAAGAGGATCGCCAGGGCCGAAACAGCCGCTGAAATCACCACCAGGCTCAAGGGGGCGTGCTGCTGAGCGCCAAAGGTGCGATAGATCATGGCGCTGAGGAACAGCAAGCCGCCGTAAGGGTCCGATCTGCGGCTAAGTTCGTATGACTCAGGAATGGTTCGAGGGGCTTGAGCGATTTTCCAGGCTAACTGGTCGCGCTCGTATGCGTCAGCCATCACGTAACCGTTAATTTCCTGTTGGGTGCCGTGACCCGTGGATGGCAATGCGACTACCCACAAGACTCCTGCCGCCAGGCGGAGCAGCGCGGCGCCGATCAGCAGGGTGGCCAGCCATTTGGGCGCGCCAGCTGGACGCTCGCTGGACAGAATTATTCTCCAGCCCATCCATAAGATCAAGGCTCCGGCCAGGGTGATTGCCAGGAAGGAGAGGTAGAGATTCAGGTTGAGGGTTGCGCCTGCTCCCTGCGCTCCGCAGCCGATACACAATCTGGAAGCCCAGGACAGCCCAAAAGCGACCAGGGCGGCAAATACGATCGTTCCGCCAATCCAGGGCCAGGAGTGAGCCGGAAATTTACGATGCGCTGGGCCTGGAGACAGTTTAGGTGGTTTCATCATTACCAGGTTTCCGATCTAATCGGCTAGCTCCAGAATACGCCGGGCGCGGGCTTTCCAGCTATATTTTTGCGCGTCACGCCGAGCTTGTTCGGCCAGGCGAGTGCAAACCCCCGGGTTGTCTTGAAGGTTCTGGAGTGCAGACGCCCAGGCATTGATATCCTCCATAGGCAGCAAGATCGCATTTTCGGGGTTGAGAACCTCGCGCAGCACGGGCAAATCACTGGATAGGATGGCTCTGCCGCAGGCCAGGTACTCAAATACTTTCATCGGGCTGAGGTAACGGGCGATATCGCCGCCCGAAGAGGCGGCTACCAGGCGTTGGTATGGCATCAGGAGCGCTTCGCAGGCTGCCTGGTAGAGCGGCAGCCTGGTGTTTGAAATGAAGCCCAGCAGAGCCAGGTTTT
>CAZAGA010000332.1:0-4066 GCA_964484335.1 uncultured Anaerolineaceae bacterium | reverse complement strand
CATGGCTGGGCCCGACGATTAAAGATAGCCGGGCCCAGTTTGATCCGCATCACTTTCTGGATTTCACCCAGGCCAGTGTGCGCGGCCAGTTTGACCGGGCGGATTATGTGTTGGAACGCAGCCACAAGCTGTTTGATCGCGCGCGCCAGGCCTGGATGAAGTTGCACGGCCTGCGCCGAACGGCCGGGGTGGAGGAGTTTCTGCTTTACCTACACGGGCTGGAAGATGCGGCCAATTCAATTGCCTTGTTGAGCGGGGCGGCGCTCACCGAGCGACGCTTCCTGCTGCGCCTGCCAGAACGCTGTGTGGCTGCCCGGCGGGCGGGGTTGAGCGCTGGCTTCCTGGGCTTGATCGGAGCTCAATCTGTGACTGTGGATCGACTGGCGGGTTGGATGCCGTTCTGGCAGGCAGCTTACCAGGCGCTTGAACCCGAGGCGGCGCCGGCCAGACTTCACCCTGACCGGTTGGGATACTACCAGCGAGCATTCGAGACGCTGGTTTCCAGCGGGCAACCGCAGGCGGCAACCTGGCCCCTTCTATGTACCTGGACTCGGGCGGTGGCAGCGAATCCCAACCCCGGGGTGTATGAAGCCAACTGGCGGGCCAGCCTGGAAGAAATTGACCTGTTGGGAAAAAACTTTCCGGAACGGGTGGCTGGCCTGGACGCCTTGTTGGATATGGTTGAGGAAACGCTTGATCAGTGGGCGGCTGACAACGGCGCCAACCTGGCCTGAAGGTTTCACGTGAAACAAATTTAGATTTCCTGGCGCTGAAAATGCACGATTGCAATCGCCAGGAAGGCTGCGATCAACAGTAAGACTGTTGCCAGGGCCGGCCAGGCGGTTTGGGGGGCGAGGGTGAACAGCGACCCACCCCAGGTAAGCAACTGACCGGGCAGGTAATCGCCAATTCCTGGGATCGCATCGAGGATCAGCACCAGGATCAACCCGCCAAAGGCAGCCGCGGCGGCCATCGACTGGCTGTGCGCCAGGCTGCTGGCCAGCAACGCTAGGGTATGATAAAAAAGCAAGAAGAGGAACAGCAGGCCATTGAGGGCCAGGAAATCGGCCAGCGAGAATGACCCAAACAGCACCAGAGTGTAAAAAGCGAAGCCGGCTGCGCCGATGGCCTGGCCAAGCAGCAATCCAAGACCGCCCGACGCCCATTTCGACAGGATAACCGCCGGGCGAGAGACCGGCTTGCTGAGAAGCATGGCTGCTGTGCCGCGCTCGATTTCCTGGGCCATCACGCCCATGGTCAGGACAATGAGTACAATCAATCCAAACTGGCTGCCATTCTTGATGTATTGGGCGAAACTGTCCAGAATGGTAGGCTCAGGGATCATGGCGGCCAACTCAGGGGGAACACCAGGTAGGCTACTTAACAACATTGGGGTGTATCTGGCGATCAGGGGTGAGATGAGGCCGGAAATTAACAGCACGCCGATGACAATCCACAGTCGGAAGGTACGGCGCTGCTCGAGCCATTCTTTATGCAGCAGCGTTAGATTCATGGTGTTTCCTTTTCCGCCGGGGCATTTTCCGCTTGGCCGGTCAGCTTGAGGAATATTTCTTCCAGGGAGGGAGTGGTTACTTCAAAGCGACGGATCAGCAGGCCGTTTTCAGAGAGAGAGGCGAGCAAGGCGCGCTGCGCGGCGTGAATATCCTTTACGCTGACCCGCGCCAGGCGGCCTTCGACCTGAACCGAGCTTACTACTGGCAGATGGCGAGCCTGTTCGACCCATTCTGAAAAGCCATTTTCGGCTTCGATTTCGAAAACTGGCTGGGCATAACGATCGAGCAAAGCCTGGCGGTCAGATTCGAGTACCATTTTGCCTTTGTTGATGATGCCTACTGTGTCGCAGACACGTTCGACATCGGCCAGGATGTGCGTAGAGAGCAGGATGGTGGCCTGGCCGCGCAACGCCTCAATCAACTCGAGGACTTCCTTGCGCCCGGCGGGGTCCAGGGCGCTGACGGGCTCGTCGAGCAGCAGGATCGGCGGGCGATGGATCAGGGCTTGAGCCAGGCCAAGGCGCTGGCGCATGCCGCGCGAGAAACCACCGATACGGCGGTTGGCGGCTTTTGAAAGGCCAACTTGGGCCAGCAATTCATTGGAGCGGCGGGCAGCTTCCTGGGCGTCCAGGCGGAAGAGCGGGGCGATGAAATCACGCAGGTATTCCCTGGGGGTCATCCAGGTGTAAAAAGACGGCTCTTCTGGTAAGACACCCAGCAGTGGACGGCGCTGGAAGGATTGCACACCGACCGGCTGTCCCATGATCCAGGCCTGGCCGGAATCGGCGCGCGCCAGGCCGGCCAGGATCCGCAGGGTGGTGGTTTTTCCGGCGCCGTTCGGGCCGAGGAAGCCGTACACCGAACCCCCCTGGACCTGCAGATCCAGGCCGTTCAGGGCGCGTACCCGGCCGTAACGCTTGGCGAGGTTTTCAATCCGAATCATTATCGCCCTCGTCTTCTTCATCTTCTTTACGAGCCCAGATCAGGTAGATTGCCGAGACGACCAGCCCGGAGGGGACAGTGACCAGGGTGATTACGAGCAGGACGGCCCACAACCAGCGCGGTCCATGGGTGCGCCGGCGGCGGGACAGGTCGATCAAGGCATAGGTTGAGATGGCGATCTGGATGAGCAAGACCGGCAGGATGAGCAATGCCAGCCGGATGATCTCTTGCTGGGATAACCTACCGCCGAGGATGGGAATTTGCGAGCTTACCTGGCCGGTAGTGACGAAATCAGTAATATCCTGGATGACCAGCTCTGAGACGTGAGCGGTTTTCTGGTACTCCTGGGGTGTGCCAGGGCCGCTGCCAGCCATGAAGCGGTGGTTGAGGCGAGGGTAAAGCTTGAGAAAGACACCCGGTTGGCCTTCCAGGGCGGTTTTCCAGCCTTCAAAGTCAGCTGTGGTGACCTGGTAATCTCGCTTACCCTGCAGGATGAAGATCGGCAGCGCCAGTTGGGAGGCGGTTTGGGCTGGTTGGTAGTTGCGGAGGTCCAACCAGTAAGCGGCAGGCAGGCCAAGAGGCAGGTTAGCGGTAGCCTGGCCGGCGAGGGAGGGGCTTTTAACCAGAGCGGCTTGCTCTTTGAGCAGGTCGATCTGGGCCTGTTCTTCAGCGCTGACTGCACCATCCAGGTTCGATAGGTAGCTGGCCTGGTCAATGACAATGTCCTCCAGGGGGCGGGTTGGGCCGGCCAGGATGATCAGGCCAGCCAGGCCAGGCGATTGGCTGGCGATGCGCGGAGCGAGCATCCCGCCCAGGCTGTGACCGAGCAGGTAGAGGCGCTGGGGGTCGATCTCGGGCTGGCTGCGGAGCAACTCCAAGCCGACCAGGGCATCGTCAATGACTTCTTGCTGGACAGTGATTTGGTCGGCCAGAGCAGCCATCTGTTCGGCGTAGACCTTGGTACGCTTGTCATAGCGCAGCACGGCGATTCCCTGCGAAGCCAGTCCTTCGGCCAGATCGCGGAAGGGCTTGTTGCCGAAAATGGTCTCATCGCGGTCGTTTGGGCCGGAACCATGGACAAGCAGGACGGCTGGGAAGGGTCCACTGCCAACCGGCAGGGTCAGCAGCCCGGGCAAGCGATATTCGCCGGTCTGAAGCATAACATCTAGCTCGCGAAATGCGCTGGGGAGCGAGTAAGCCGGTGGCTGGTAAACCGCCAGGGCGACTTTGCCGGTACCAGCCGGGGTGAAGAAGAAACCGATCACTCTGCCGGCGGGATTGAAGACGACCTTCAGGTCGAGTGAGCCTTTTTCGAAGGCGGTGGTGACGTAAACGATGTCGGCTTCGGCGGAGCGAGTCAGGGTTGACTCGGAGATGTCTTGAAAGGCTCCAAGCTGGGGGGCGAGTGATTTCCAGGCTTTTTCCAGCTCGCTGGCTGGCAGGGAAGGGGCCAACTCAGGATCAAAGAGCTGGACAGCCTGGGCATACTGTGCTTGAGAGAGCAGGGTAACCAGTTGCTCAGCAGTGGAAACGATAGCCGGATTGGGGGTGGGGGCGGGGGCTTGGGCCTGTCCACTTGTGGTGGGCAGAGCGGAAGCCAATATTAAAGC
>CAZAGA010000331.1:0-4084 GCA_964484335.1 uncultured Anaerolineaceae bacterium | reverse complement strand
TGTCTCGCCTAACAAGATTGTTGTATCATTACGGCCGATCAATGCCGGCCCGAAGAGCTGGTTTCCTGGGAGCAAAGTTTCTGCGCGGTAGAAGGGTACCGTTCGTAAACCTTGCACTCCACCTACCAGGCAAGGCCGGTTATCGATCAATGCAGCAGAGGGGTCGCTACCACTCAGGGGTTGGGCCGCCAGACGGGGCGGTTGAACACGCAAAACAGCGCGCAGGCGCAGGTTAACTAGCTCAAGATCTTGGCTGGGATGGGCATGCCCGTAGGTAGCCTGGTGAATGCGGTGGAAGTCGGCCAGGAAATGATCCGAAAAAGGTACGCTGAGCTCGTAGGATTGACCTGCATATCGTAAATCAAGCATCCGCTCATATTCGACCTGAGCCTGTGCGCTCCCAACCCGATCCTCTAAATAAGGGAGCAAATCTTTAGCGGCCTGGCCGACCAGGATTTCTAAGGCAGAGGCAATCCTATCCAAGGGCGTATCCGAAGGCAACATCACGGTTTGGGTGTAGTCCCGAATGATATCGGCAGCCAGCATCCCAAAAGCAGATAAGGTCGAGGCCAAGGGGGGAATCAATACCTGGCCGATTCCCAGGCGGCGGGCCAGTTCAACTGCATGTAGCCCTCCGGCTCCGCCAAAAGATAGCAGAGTAAATTGGCGTGGATCATGACCGCGTTCGACTGAGATGACTCGCAAGGCGCGTTCCATGTGTGCGTTAGCCACTTGAACCACCCCTAAAGCAGCTTGAAGGACTTCCAGGCCTGATTTAGCTCCAAGCATTTCAATTGCCTGACGCGCCCGGTCAATATCCAGGCGCATAGCACCACCCAGGAAGAAATCTGGCGCTAGCCTTCCCAAGACAAGGTTGGCATCGGTAACAGTGGGAAGCTCACCACGGCCATAACAAGCCGGACCAGGGTCTGCACCGGCGCTCTCCGGCCCAACCCTTAAAGCACCGCCTTCGTCCAGGCGGGCAATTGACCCACCACCGGCCCCAATTGTGTGGATATCGAGCATCGGAATCCGGATGGGACAACCGCTAACTAAAGATTCTGTCGTCACTAGAGCTTCACCTGCGATCAGCGAAACATCCGTGGAGGTCCCGCCCATGTCAAAAGTGATCAGGCGAACTGGCCCACCGGCTTGCTCTTCCAAGAAGCCTGCCAGAAATTTAGCACCGACCACTCCACCCGCCGGGCCGGATAGGATGCAGCGCACCCCATTAGAGCGTGCTTCCTCCAAGCTCATATTGCCCCCATTGGATTGCATGACCCGTAAAGCAACTGAAGCGCCAGGATGCGTCAGACCAAGCTGAAGTTTATCCAAATAACGATCCAGAACCGGGGAAACATAGGCATTCACGGCAGTGGTGCTGGCACGCTCGAATTCGCGAAATTCGGGCAAGATTTCCGAGGATACCGAGACCTGGAAACCAGCCTCGCGTAAGGCCGCAGCAACCAAACGTTCATGTTCTGGGCATAAGAAGGAAAACAAAAGGCAGATCGCAACCGATTCGACCTGCAGGCACCGTAAAGAGGCTACCAGGCCAGTCAGTTGCGCCGGGTCAAGAGGCTGGATGACATCGCCATTGGCATCAACCCGCTCAAGCACTTCAAAACGAAGCCCGTCAGGAACCAGAGGCGGCGGAGGTTCTGCAAAAAAATCGAATAATGCAGACCGGTTCTGGCGACCAATTTGAAGCAGGTCTCCAAATCCCTGCGTGGCCACCAAAGCAGTGCGAGCACCTTTACGCTCCAAGAGGGCATTGGTGGGCACAGTCGAACCGTGGATCACATCCAATCGAGGCTGACCAGTGCTTGGCGGCCATTCATTCCGGATCATAGCTAGGCCAGATAGAACTGCCGCGGCTGGATCCTGAGGTGTGGAGAGCAACTTGAAAGATTTCAAGCTACCATCGGACGGATTGTATACAACGAAATCCGTAAACGTGCCGCCGATATCAATCCCAACCCGGAGAGCGGGTGAATTTGTGGGTGGTTTTCTTCCCAAGGTAAATAGAATCCAATCCAATGTATAAGGATGAGATCTGTATTGTACTCAGAAACTGGTTGAGGGGGTAATTAAATCGTGAGAGCCGGGTACGCCGCCCCCGGCTCTCTTTGAAGGAGGAGAAGAAGAGAAGTCGCCCTTTGAATTTAATATACCAGGACCAGGGAATTTATACTTGACGCTTTCTCTACGATTCGCCTACGATATCGTCCAATTTTGATACAATTGGGGCCATGTTGGCATTGATAGGCAGTGGTGAATACCTTCCTCCGATCGAACCGGTTGATCGTTATCTCTTGTCACACCTGACAGATGAGCCTCGCGTGGTATGTCTCCCTACGGCAGCGGGTACAGAGGGGAAAGAGCGGATTGAGTATTGGATGAGGTTAGGCGAGCAGCATTTCACCCGCCTCGGTGTCCAGGTTAAGAGCTTGCCAATCATTGATCAAGAGAGCGCCAACCAGCCTGAATACGCCGAAGGAATCCGGCAGTCGAATTTTATCTACCTTTCCGGCGGACAACCAGGCCATTTGCTCAGGACGCTGCACAGCAGCCTGGCGGCACAGGCAATCGAATCCGTTCTAGAGAGCGGCGGGGTTCTCGCTGGCTGCAGCGCAGGGGCAATGGTGATGGGGGCGCGCATTCCGGGTTTGCCGCGCTGGCAAAAGGCATTTAATTTTCTTCCCAATAGTGTTATCATTCCCCATTACGACGAAATCCCACTTCGTTATCAAAATTTATTCAGCCTGTTGATCGGCCGGAGAACGCGCATTGTCGGAGTGGAAGGCAACACTGCCCTGGTGGTAGACCATGGGATGAACCGCGTGGTCGGCCTGGGCGGGGTCACTTATTGGAATCAAACCAGTCGGCAACGCTTCACCGATGGCGAGTCGATCCCAGTTCAATTTGGGATAGCTTGAGGCAGGGCTATTTCACTCGAACGACTACCGAAAAGAACAGGCTGGGCCGCATACAGGGAGGAGTCGCCTGGCGGCAAAGTGGATCACCGGAAATTTTTAGTTGAGTCTGGCCAGTCTGCACGGCTTCAAAGCTGGCGGTAAATCCAGGGCGATCGACGAGGTCGCTCAATGAGAGGAGTATATCCGGCTCATTTACCTGCACAACCCAAGTAAAACCTTCGTCCAGTTGGATGGTGAAGCGCTGCCCAGTCGCTAACTCAATAGGTTGCGAGAGCTGGTCTTGCGAAATTAACAGGTACCCTTCACTTCCCACTGGGGTCAGCGTGGTCAAAGTTGCCGTTAACGGAGATGGCAGAGCGGTGAGTTTTTCCGATTCGCCTGGCAAAGCAGTTCCCACCAACGGCGGGGGGGCTGGCTCACTTGTCGAAACTGCTGAGGTTGAAGTTTCACTTTGAGGTTCACGATCGGGGGGATTGGCACAGGCTGATAGGAGACTCATAACAAGCAAAACCGGCAGGTAAATTCGCAGCCCTAACTGGCCGGATCTGGAATGGATCGAAATCATCTCAAGTCAAGTCTTCAAGCATTTCATAATATTGTTCGCGGGTGATTTCGCCACAGACGTATCGGATTTGGAGAATTTCCCGCGCTGAAAGCACCTGCTGCTCCTGGACCTGGCCTTCGCCGCCATCCAAGCTGCGCTTGCGAACATTTGCCTGGCGCAACGCATAAACGACTGCGGCGGCAATTCCGACCAAGGCCAACGAGGCAAACACCGTCGGTAATAGATCAAACCAACCAAGCGTACCCAAACTCCAGGCTTCAGCTAACATCGTTCACCTCCAAAGGTGTTGACGGAGAAACACGTTTTTACATAAATTTAACGTCCAGACTGGCCAAATCGTAACATAAGAGAATGAAAAAACGATTGAAAGTTGATTAAAGATTTCGTGCAGGATGACAATCAGGGAACTGCTTGATTGACGAAATTAACCAATAATGATAAACTTCCCTTATCTAAGTAAAGAAGGAGGCGGATAATTCATGTTTGTCATCACGCGAAATGTTCTGATTATTTTGAACGCGCCTCCTTTTAGAACCACGTAAATTTTGGGATTATTTACTCGTTCTACTGGCCACAGGCG
>CAZAGA010000330.1:0-4097 GCA_964484335.1 uncultured Anaerolineaceae bacterium | reverse complement strand
CATCTTTCATCACTTCGAAGTGATGGCGGTCGATCACATTCAGATCGCCAGTGACAGTGCAGAAAATGTCGCCAATCTGGGCGGCTTCGGCCATTGGCATCACCCGGTAACCATCCATCACCGCTTCCAAAGCCGGCAACGGGTCAACCTCAGTGACAACCACATTGGCGCCCAGGCCGCGCGCCCGGCTGGCCAGGCCACGCCCGCACCAACCGTAGCCAGCGACGACGAATGTCTTGCCAGCTAAGAGGATGTTGGTGGCACGCACAATGCCATCGATGGTCGATTGGCCGGTGCCATAGCGATTATCGAAAAAGTGCTTGGTGGTGGCGTCATTGACAGCGATCACGGGGAAATTCAAACGCCCTTCGGCGGCCATCGCGCGCAGGCGGATCACACCGGTGGTAGTTTCTTCAGTACCACCGATCACGCCAGGCAACAAATCGGTGCGGTCTTTATGCAGCGTGCCGACCAGGTCAGCGCCATCATCCATGGTCATGTGCGGTTTTACCGCCAGGGCAGCGTTGATATGCTTGTAATAGGTGACATTGTCCTCACCTTTGATCGCGAAGGTCGGGATCTCCAGGTGGCTAACCAGAGCGGCAGCTACGTCGTCCTGGGTAGAAAGCGGGTTAGAAGCGGTCAGGACAACTTCAGCGCCGCCATCATGCAAAACCTGCATCAAGTTGGCGGTCTCGGTCGTGACGTGCAAACAAGCCGCGATGCGCAAACCATTGAGCGGGCGCTCCTGTGCGAAACGCTCGCGAATCTGACGCAGCACCGGCATCTCACGCGCCGCCCACTCGATCCGCCGCCGGCCACCTTCGGCCAATTTCAAATCTTTTACATCATAGTTTTCCATACATTATCTCCAATTTAAAAGTTGATCGAGCTTGCCATGATCGTCGAAGTTCCGGCGGAAGCGCTCGACAAATTCAGTTCGGGTGTAAAAATGACCCTGCGGGCCGCGTTGCTCCAGGCAGTAAGTTGCCGCCAGGACGCCCATCCGCCCACAGGTTATAAAGTCAAAACCGTGCGAGTAGCCGGTCAGGAAACCACCCCGAAAGGCATCGCCAACTCCGGTTGGATCCACGATCGCCGCCGGGGGGACAACTGGCACTTCAACCAGGCTGCCGGGTGAGTAAATCTGCACCCCCTCAGCGCCGCGGGTTAAGACGACAAACGATCGCTCACCCAGACCGCTGCGCTGGAGGATCGCCTCTGGAGTCAGGCCAGTCATTTTCTTAATTAAGGCGGCCTCGTAATCATTGACAAATAGAGCAAAAGCGCCTGCAATCCCCTGCTCGAGGTCATTCGGAGTCATACGCACGATCTGCTGGCTGGGATCGTATATATATGGAATGCCGATATCCTGGCATTCAAAGGTGTACAACTTCATCGCCCCTGGGTCGTTGGGCGAGATCATCACCAGGTCAGGAGGATTGGTATCCAGCTCATGCAGCGAAAGTTGAGCAGCGTGCGCCATTGCCCCGGGATAGAAGCTGGCAATTTGAGCATTAGCCCGATCGGTGTTGACGAAGAAAGATGCGGTAAACTCGCCTGGCACAACTCGCACCCCGGAAGTATCGACGCCTTTGCTCTCCAGCCAGGCCCGGTATTCTTCGAAATCCTCGCCAACTGTGGCCCAGAGGCGCGGCCGCTGCCCAAGCAAAGCCAGGGTATAAGCGATATTGGGGGCAATCCCACCGCGCAAACGCGTCATCGAATCTACCAGGAACGAAAGGCTGATCGAGCCGAGGCGCTCGGGAAGGATGTGATCCTTGAAATAACCGGGGAAGGTCATCAAGTAATCGTAGGCTATCGAGCCAGTCAGGAGCAGGTTCATCATGCAAATCCAAAAATCACTAAAAGACGCCCTCGCTAGAGAGCGTCATCGAATAATCCGACTGCTTGCGCCCGGGTTACAGGCCACTCAAGCACGGGAAGTTTAACATGGATTGGAAGGAATGTCAATTCGAACACATCAAGGCACCATGCCCCCTCGCAAGTAGTTTAAACTTATCCATCAATGAGCGCGACCCCGCTGCCTTTTTCGCCCATCACATCCAAAAAGCGACCCTCGATTTCCGCCGCCAACTCACTGGGATTGCGTTCACCAAGCGGCACCTGGCCACCGGCCATTGTGCCATGCCCGCCAGCTTTGCCATGCTTGTCAATCACTTTCTGGACTAGTAAACCTGCGTCTTGCCCGGAAGGCTCGGTGCGTAAAGAAAACTGGAGCTGGCCATCGTAACTGCCCAGGCACAGCGAAGCTCGGGCGCTCTCCAGGCGAATCAGCACATCAGCCATCTCCGCCGCCAGGTCTGGCCGGTGCATTTCACCCAGGTAGGCAGTGACGCAACGGCTATACACCCGGGCAGCCTCCAGGCCACGGTTGAGCGCCTGGAAGTAGTCGCGCGACAGGCCAGCCTGCTCGACGCGTGCCAGGCGCGGCCGGTCGATCCAGTTTAAAAGCTTCATGTAAATCGCTTCGTCTTCTTTCGAAGCGCCGCGCGCCAGGCCGCGCGTGTCGGTCTGCAGGCCATAAAAGAGCGCCGTCGCCAAGAGCGGGTCGGGCGCAATCTCGGCCGCTTCCAGGTACTGGAACACCATGCTGCTGGTCGCCCCGATTTCCTGGCGAACATCGACAAAACGTACCGGACGCAGGTTGTCCCAACGTGGGTAGTGGTGATCGATTACCACATCTGGTGGCCGGTCCACTGGCAGGCGGTTGTTACCCGCACCGGGTTGAGTATCGACCAGCACGATTGCGGAAAATGATCCCAGGTTCGGGAGCTGGTCTTCAGGCTGCCAATCGGGTGCCAGCAGGTTCAACACTGCCCGGTTCTCAGCCCGTGCTACCAACCCGCTGTAGATCAACCGACTGGGAATTCCAAAAGCCTGCTTGAACAGCGCCGCGAGCCCCAGGCCAGAAGCCAGCGCATCTGGATCTGGGCTGTCGTGAGTCAAGATCAAAGCCGGGCCTTTGCCAAGCACCGCGCGCAACTGTTCCAATCGTTCCTCTCCGATCGGTTTTAATAAGTCGAAATGAGTTTGAGACATAGCTAAATTATAACCAGAAAGCGCTTATCAGGCACATGAACACCAACAACATCGAACCAAGAACAAAGTATTCGAATCAAACTATAATTAAGACATGAACAGCCTGCCATCTCCACTCCACAGGGCACCTGGGGCTGCACCTGGAATCGAGCACCACGAAATCGCGGCCCTCCCCTCGACCCGCGGCCGGACCACCATCACTTGCATCGACTACAACCAGACAAACGCCACCATTCAGGAAATTGAAGACCTGGAGGCTTTTGTCAGCAGCCACCGGCCAGATTGGTCAGCGGTACGCTGGATCGATGTCGCTGGGCTGAGCGACATGCAGGCAATCCAGGCCCTGGCGACCAAGTACGACTTACACCCTCTTGCGATTGAAGACCTGCTTCATAAAACCCAGCGCCCAAAGGTCGACGCCTATGGCGGTGAAGAAAGCGAATACCTGGCTCGCTTGTTCATCGTCGCCCGGGACTTGTCAATCAGAGATAATCGCCTGCAGGATGATCAGGTTTCAATCTTTCTGGGTCACAACACTGTGCTGACCTTCCACGAGCAACAAACTTCAGAATGGGATCCAATTCGCCAGAGAATCAAATCCAAGGGCTCACGCCTGAGGATAAATGATGCCAGCTTCCTGACCTATTCTTTGCTCGATGCACTGGTTGATGGCTGCTTCCCCATCCTGGAACACTACAGCAACCGGGCCGAAGAGTTGGAAGACCTGATCCTGGGACAATCACAGCCGAACCTAATCAGCGAGATCCACCAGCTAAAACGCGACCTACTCCAAATACGCTGGGTGATTTGGCCGTTGCGCGAAGTCGTTTCGAACTTACAACGCGATCCACACGAATGCTTGAGTGAGACAACTCGCGTATACCTGCGCGATCTGTATGATCACGTCATCCAATTGATCGAGATCATTGAAACCTATCGCGAAATAGCCAGCGACCTGACAGAAACGTATATGTCCTCCGTCTCTAACCGGATGAGCGAAGTAATGAAGGTGCTAACGCTAATCGGCACTATCT
>CAZAGA010000329.1:0-4113 GCA_964484335.1 uncultured Anaerolineaceae bacterium | reverse complement strand
TCTCAAAGCTGTTTGGGCGAAAAGTTGACCTGCAGACTGCCAACTTCTTGAGCCCACAGATTCGCCAATCGGTCCTGAGCGAAGCTATAACCGCTTATGAGCAAACACGATACCACCTTATTTCATATGCAATTACGTAATCCAAGCAATTCCAGTGCCAACTGACCAATCCGCTAAGAAAATTCACCAGGGGAAAACATGCGCCCAATCCCAACCGGCCTGCTCATCATCGTCCTGCTCTTGAGCGCCTGCAGCCAGCCTGCCGCGCTTCAGCCAACCCCCGTTCCGCCCACCGCAACCCCGCCCCCCACACCAACCGCCACCCCCGACCCGATAAGCCAATTCATAGCCAGTTTGGACTCCGCCCGGCAGGACGGTTCCCTGCCTGCCAGCTACACCGGCGATCCTGCTGGCGCCCCGGTGTTGGTCAGTGAAACCAACCTGGCGCCATTGCGTGACATGGGCTTGATCCCGCTCTCCCCGGATGGGCTGGAGCTCGGCCGGACGGCCGGCGAGCAGCTTGTCCTGCCCCACCTGGAGACCATTCCTTACCCGAATCCCACAACCAGCGTGCTTGCCATCTATTCATTCTCAAATTCCGACGGCGAGTGGAACACCTACACCAACCACGATGGACCCGTCCTCAAAATTCCCGCTTCTCTACCCTCAAGCCTGGCTGACCTGGTCGGCGTTTACCACGCGCCAGACATAGACCCGGCGCTGGTTGCCGCCAAACTCATGCCGGACGGAAGCATACAAATCATACCAATTGTCTTCACTGAAGATGAAAACGTGGCCTTTAGCGCCCAATCCGTGATCAAGGATGGTCAGGAGGTCGTGTACAACCAGCTCACCAGCGCCTGGGAGCCGCTGCCCGCCACCCCCATCCCCACCGAAACCCCGGACGCCCTGCCGCAGCCTGAGCCGGTGACGCAGTCTTTGGAGCAGCCCACCAACCCGCCGGTTTTTGAGATGAACAACTCTTTCCACAAAGACGAGGCGCTCTCAAGTATCACCCCAGAAAATATTCAGAAATCCCGCCGAGCCCAGCTTGCCGCAGCCAGAATATTTGCCAGCGAAATATTGGACCAGCCGGTAGAGCTGAACCTTGACAACCTGGACAGTTTTCTGAAGGAGCAAAAAGACAAGAAACCATATTTCAAAATCATCCAGCTGTGGAGCGACCCCAAAGCTGGCGGCGGCGAACTTCTCACTGTCATCACCTACCGCAAGGACGCAAACGACCACGTGCTCTGGTTTGGGAACCAGGACGGCACTCTGGCAGGCAGGCCGGATGCCGGGGGGCAAGCGGTTTATGAAGTGATGGCGCCCAGCGGATACAGGTTGAAATTCAATTGGGGCGAGGACGGAAACCCATACCTATTTGCCGTCGGCGGCGGCAATAAATTTGTGCCCGACGATGCGGTATTTTGGTTTGACACAACCAAAGTGACAGACGCCCGGGACAAGGAAAATTTAGCCAGCGCCTGGACCCATGTAGAACTTCCTGAAGCAAGCGTAAAAAATCCTAAATATGATAAAGAGCTTGTGCTCTCAAAGTCATATGATGGAATTTATATATCAGAAAAAATCGATATGTTTTCAGTTATAAGCGAAATAATGTTCGTCGGATATAGCCAAACCGATGGATTGTACGCTTTCGGGGCCTACAAAGGTCAGGAGTTTCGAGTTGTTCTCACAGCACTTATCATCAGCGGGTCCGATCTTAATAATTTAGAGGAGTATTACTCACACAATTTAACCCGAGCGCAGCTAAACAGGATAACCCAACAAATAAAAGATAATATAAAACTCGGCGATATTTTATCAACGCAGTATATTAATTTTGGATCACCAACCAGCGCGTCAAAGTGCGGTCAATATAAACCCCCATATATTTCTGCATCAGATTTCTCCAAAGCCTGCGAAGAATCTCTATCGCGGCTGGGAGTAATTATTGGAGTTTCACAAAAAGACCTGGCATATCGGTTTAAACAAGATCCTAAAGATACAGCCTCAAAAACGCCAATAACATGGCTATTGCTTCGTAGGCCATAAAAACCAAATCATCGATTGGTAAAAATGAAAACTTTCTATACGGATAAATCTTGAAGACAAAATTCCCATCCAGCACCAAAACTTCAATTATTGATATCAGGCGCCTGTTCGATGTATAGTAAAACCAAAGACAAGGATTTGTCTGGTAATGACTATGGATATCAAAAAACCTCCCAAAAGCATTCCCGAAAAAGCCGTCATAATAACCCTGACAACTATAATAGCCGCCCTTGTTCTCCTAAATTTCTGGATCATCCCCAATTGGTCAAAAACATTAAGGTCCAAATCTGCCCCAGCGCAAGCCATCGTCGATCCGCACCTTGATACCACGAAATATGACGGGCTTCGTAAAAGCGATAAATTTCCGGCATTTCGGGAAAGCCTCGAAACACCAATCCTTGATGCGGTATATGATGAGGGGAAAGGCCTGTCTATCGCCGTATCCCACAATGGGAGGGCATTTGTCGTTCGCCCAAAGCTTGTCATCATCACTGCCAGCGACACTCCGTGGGGAGAATACTTGGATGCGGTAAACGCAGCGCCAGACCAAACCAAACGGATTTTGGAGCAAATCGATAAAACCAGGAAATCATATAACAATTATGGCTTCGTGGGCTTCGGATCGCCTAATAACTCCGAAGACTGCACCAGCCACCCACTGACAAAAATATCCAAAGTTTTTGAGGCGGTCTGCTTGAGGGCCCTGGAGCTGGGCAAAAACCAGGACAAAAACAACTTCTCAAAGCCCTCAAGCCTGAAGGAATTTACCGATAAATGGAAAATTATCGATAAGCCGGCAGTCAAAACTCTGGAAAAAGCCGGCCGGGTATTTGAACAGCCGTTTATATCCCTCACCCTTTTTACTGACAATTTATGAAAGAAAATATAGGATTTACCGGGAAAATATTTATCACAACTTTTATAGCAGGATTTGTTTTCGCCCTCTCCCCATCCAAAACACTGGCGGACTGCGCTAGTGGCTGGACATGCAATAACCCGCCGACCGCAGTGGTACAAAGCTATTATTGTATAGGAAATTTTAAAACAGGTGATTGTAAAGGGTCATCATCAGCATCAAATACAACCATGTCCTGCGACAGCAACTGCGCGTTCCAAAAGTGTTCATCTAACGACCTGCCGCTCGACTGCGGATGGAGATACAATGGCCTGCCCTGCGACCCGACAGAAAACCTAAGTTGCCAATGCAAACGTCTTTCCCCCTGCTCAACCCCAGGCAACTGCTGTATATTAGATTCTGATCCTGACCCCGACCCCGATCCCGACCCCGAACCGGATCCCACCCCACCCCCATCCTGCACCGTATCCGGCCCGCCAAACGTGATGGTTGGGTCATCCGGAACTTTCAGCGTGTCCCCGGCAAATGCCACCAGCTGGGGCATCAGCAGCAAGCCCACAGACTCATCCGCAGGCTGGACGACGGTTTTGGCGACCAATTCATCATCCTATGCCGGATCGTTCCAATGCACCGCATCCGGAAATCAATATATCGTCTGCGGGGCCAACAGCTCAGCGACAAATCAGCAGTGCTCCGGAAATCCCTGGTGCATGGAGTGGCCGCCTGATGCAGATCCGTCAGTAACCTGTACTGGGTATATAGATTGTTATCTCAAAAACGATGTTTCCCCGCCAAACGACGTCATACAAATTTCTTGTCTTTCCCCGCCTACATGCAGCATAAGTGCAGTCGTAAACCCTGACAATTCAGTCACGGTCAACTGGACAGGAACCAGCAACGGCACCGTCCAATCGGAAATCAGGGCCTATTTGGCAAAAAGGGATGGAACCAACGGATGAGAACATCCATACCACGAAGTAATCTGGCTGAGGCCAGTGCGCTCACACCCCGCCAGTGTTTCGTTCCCCCGCGTTCTGAGTGGTTTTGTTTCTCGCCCGGCGCGCCAACTCATCTACCCGGGTGTTATCCTGATTCCCGGCATGCCCCCGCACCCAATGCCATTCCACCTGGTGGGCCTGGACTGCCTGGTCGAGCGCCTGCCACAGGTCAGCGTTGGCCAGCTCGCCCAGCTTGCGCTG
>CAZAGA010000328.1:2004-4117 GCA_964484335.1 uncultured Anaerolineaceae bacterium | reverse complement strand
ACCCTGTTAGATGCCATCCGGCATACCAACGTCGCCGAAGGCGAGGCAGGCGGGATCACCCAGCACATCGGCGCCTACCAGGTAGAACACAACGGCCGGGTGATCACCTTCCTGGACACACCGGGGCATGCTGCCTTTACTGCCATGCGCGCACGCGGAGCGCAAGGCGCCGATATTGTGATCCTGGTTGTGGCTGCCGACGACGGCGTGATGCCGCAAACCAAGGAAGCCGCCGCGCACGCCAAAGCGGCAAAAGTACCGATGATCGTGGCCTTGAATAAAATTGATAAGCCCAATGCGGATCAAAAACGGGTCATGCAACAACTGGCCGAAATTAACATGGTACCGGAGGACTGGGACGGCGACACGATGATCGTGCCGATTTCAGCCAAGCAGAAGAAGGGCATTGATGACCTGCTAGAAGCGATCATCCTGGTGGCCGACAACATCGACATCCTGGCCAACCCGAAAGGCAAGACGATCGGCACCGTGATCGAGGCGGAGCGCGACCGGGCCAAAGGCGTTCTGGCAACCCTGCTGGTTCAAAATGGCTCGTTGAACGTTGGCGATGTCGTCGTGGTCGGCAATACCTACGGCCGCTTGCGCGCCATGTTCGATCATCGCGGTCGTAAAACCCACAAAGCTGGCCCTTCCACGCCGGTGGCGGTGATGGGGCTGAACGACGTGCCCCAGGCCGGCGACCTGTTCCAGGTAGTTGAGTCAGACAAGGAAGCCCGAGCAATCGTTTATGAGCGCACCCAGGCTGAACAGCAAGCTGTGGCCACGCCCAAGGCAGCTCTGACTCTTGAACAGTTGTTCGACCGCTTCCAGGCCGGCGAGGTGCGCGAGCTGCGCCTGATCGTCAAAGCCGACGTCCAGGGCTCGTTGGAGCCAGTGGTCAACTCTCTTAAAGAGCTGAACAAAGAAGAAATCAAGATCAATATCCTGCACTCCGAAACTGGCAACATTGGCGAAAACGACATTATGCTGGCGGCGGCTTCCAAGGCAATTGTGGTTGGCTTCAATGTCCAGGCTGACGCAGCCGCCCGGCGACTGGCCGAGGCCGAAGGCGTTTCAATTCGCCTGTATGAAATTATTTACCGCCTGATCGAAGATGTTGAAAAAGCCCTCAAAGGGATGCTGGAACCCGAATATGTCGAAACGGTCATCGGCCATGCCGAAATCCGGGCTGTCTTCCAAATTTCCAAATTTGGCAATGTCGCTGGTTGCCGGGTGACGGATGGTGAAATCCGCCGCAACGCCCGGGCGCGCCTGCGCCGCAACAAAGAAATCCTATTTGAAGGCTCGATCGCTTCTCTGAAGCATCTGCAAGAGGATGTTCGTGAAGTACGCGCTGGCTTCGAATGCGGCGTATCGCTCAAAGGATTTGATAACTATGCTGTAGGTGATCTTCTGGAAGCCTATACGGTGGAGAAAGCCGCTACAGCATAAACGGCTTGGCGGCAGGCCGGTAGGCTGGAGCGGGTAAGCGCACCCGTTCCAGGTTTCCCAGGCTAGCCGCCCAGGGTGAGGTTGAACGTGGTATCCAAAACAAGAGCCTATCGCATCTCTGATCGTATTCGTGAGGAGCTTTCGGCGATGCTAATCCAGGAAATTTCTGACCCGCGCCTGGCTGGGATTTCCATCACCGATGTGAAGATCGATCGCGAGCTTAGCTACGCGGAGATCTACTTTTCGGCGCTAGAAGGTTCTTCTCGCGCGAAGGAAATCCAGGAAGGCCTGGAACACGCCCAGGGCTACCTACGGCGCGAGCTTTCCCAGCGCGTCGAGCTGCGCACCTTTCCCCGGTTGCGCTTTCACTGGGACCCGACCTTCGAAAAAGCCGAACGGATTGAGCGCCTGATTGCCTCTTTACACAACGAGGCCGAGCTTCCCGCCGCGCCTACAACAGACCAGGAGACAACCGAGGGTGAGTGAGCGGTGGGGTGAAGCGCTGGAGCAAGCCGGACAGCTGCTGCACGACGCCAGCCGGATCCTGATTATCGCTCACATTCGCCCAGATGGCGATGCGATCGGCTCGCTGCTCGGCCTCGGCCTGGTGCTCGAAGCCGCCGGCAAACAAACCAGTCTGGTCCTGGCGGATGGGCTGCCA
>CAZAGA010000328.1:0-1904 GCA_964484335.1 uncultured Anaerolineaceae bacterium | reverse complement strand
CGGGACGATGCGGATCTCATTAATGTGCTTTCATCGATTACCAATATAGATATCGCGGTCGTGTTTATTGAGCAAGGTCATGGAAAAGTGAAGGTAAGCTGGCGAGCTCGCCCCGGGTTGGATCTGACCCCGGTGGCGAGGTCATTTGGCGGCGGCGGGCATCCGGCGGCCGCTGGCGCAGAGGTACACGGCCAGCTGGTTGAAGTCCAAACCCGTGTGTTGAAAGCCACAAGTGTTTTGCTTGGCATCGAAGAACCGGCGGTTCGCATGGCCAAGACACACAATTCTTGAAAGGAACGCCTGGTAACAAGAGCGTTAGAAAAACGTGAGGCTGTCAATGGAACAGGATAATATTAAGAACGTAGTTTCTGGAGTATTGGTTGTAGATAAACCGGTCGGACTAACCTCGCATGATGTAGTCCAGCAGATCCGGCGCGGCACAGGCATCCGCCGGGCGGGGCACACCGGCACACTCGACCCGCGCGCTTCCGGTGTGCTGGTCATCTTAATCGGCCCGGCAGTCCGCTTAAGCGAATATGTCTCCGCCTCGGATAAACGCTACCAGGCCACCATCCGGCTGGGCAGCTCGACCGATACCTTCGACGCCGATGGCCACATCACCGGCTCCTTCCCGATTGACAGTATCGACGAAGAGAAATTTGACGAAGAACTGCAGAAGTTTGTCGGCGAGAT
This sequence comes from uncultured Anaerolineaceae bacterium, assembly GCA_964484335.1. GTDB lineage: Bacteria > Chloroflexota > Anaerolineae > Anaerolineales > UBA4823 > CAZAGA01. The sequence continues at coordinate 1,211 of CAZAGA010000328.1, read as the reverse complement.
GGAACAGGTGCCACCGCCCTACTCGGCAGTGAAAGTTAAGGGACGCAAGGCCTACGAAATGGCACGCGAAGGCGAGGAAGTTGACCTGGCGCCGCGCATTATCAACGTGTACAGCCTGGAAGTGCTGGAATGGGCGCCACCCGAAGCCGTGGTGGATGTGTATTGTTCTTCCGGCACCTACGTCCGCTCGCTGGCCAATGACCTGGGCAAGGCCTTGGGCACCGGCGCTCACCTGGTCGGCCTGCGGCGCACCAAGAGCGGTCGCTTCACCCTGCGAGACGCAGTCCCGCTGCGCCGCCTGCAAGAAGCCTTCGATGCCGGCAACTGGTACCGCTACCTGATCCCGGCTGCCGAGGCCCTGGCCGACTGGCCGATGGTAGAGCTGGATGCCGACCAGGTCGAGCTGATCCGGCACGGACATCGCATTCCGGCCGATCCGGAGACAAGCGGTTGGGCGCGCGGCGTCAGCCAGCAAGGCGACCTGGTTGGTCTGCTCGAGGTCGATGAAGAAACCCACGAATGGCAGCCGCGCAAGGTTTTCTTCCAATCCTGAATTCGACCGACCCTGGGCTTGCCCAAAGTTAGATCGATGACCCTGCACGATCGCTCCCTGGAAGATGTCAACCTATCCGGCGCCTGGCTGACGATCGGCTCTTTCGACGGCGTCCATCGCGGCCACCAGGCGATTATCCGGCGCCTGGTGCACGATGCCCATACCGCCGGCGACCCGGCGGTCGTACTTACCTTTCACCCCCACCCGGCAATGGTGCTGCGCAACCGCCAGGAGCCTTTTTACCTTTCCACACCTGAGGAACGCGCCGAGTTACTCGGAGCATTGGGCATTGACCGGGTGGTCACCGAGCCTTTCAACCTGCAGATTGCCGGGTTGACGGCCAGGGAATTTATGGGCCGCGTCCATCGCAGCCTGCAGCCGCGCCATATCCTGGTCGGCTATGACTTTGCCCTGGGACGCGGCCGGGAGGGCAATGTCGAGCGTCTGAAGGAGCTGGGACAGGAGTTCAATTACACCCTCGACGTGCTCCAACCAATCCAGCAAGACGGAGAGATTGTCTCGTCCAGCCAGGTCCGGGCAGCCCTGGCCGAGGGAGAGGTCCGAAAAGCCATGCGTTTGCTTGGACGGCCTTACCAGGTTTCCGGAGCGACCATCCATGGCGACGGACGTGGCCGAAAGCTCGGCATCCCGACTGTCA
>CAZAGA010000327.1:0-4119 GCA_964484335.1 uncultured Anaerolineaceae bacterium | reverse complement strand
TCTTCAAACAGGATCCGGCGGTAATCAATGTCCTGGTTGACATGCCGCTTGCGCAGGTGCAGCAAGGCTCGCAACAGGTCATCCAGGACCCGATCGTCATTCGGGTCGAGCTTGGCCGTCAGGGACAGCAAATGGTCAGCCACCTCCATCATTGGCAGCGACAGGCTGTTCATAATAAAATTCAGCGGTTCGGCGATATCCTGATCAATCGACTCCTGCAGCAGGCGAAAAATGGCTTCATGGTCGGCGTGCTGAAAATCCTCCGTCGATAAGCGGCCGAGCTTATTTTCGACCAGGTAGCGATCAATTTTATATAGCAAATCCGGACGGCGCAGGAGCAACCCCATGCAGTGGCTTTCCAGGCTATAGCTGCTGGCCTGCTGGGCCTGGAGGGTCTCTTGGACCGGCGCCTCGACCGGGCTGCCGGGTGTTGGACGGCGCAGGTTCGGGCGGGGGCGTGGCGCGCTCGGCGTGGCCTGGATCAGGCTGCGCTCGTCCACCCGCAGTAGGCGGGCCAGGCGCTGGCGGTAGGTGTCGCGTTCGATCGGATTGGCGACATCCTGGATCAGGGGGATGACCTGGTTGGCAATCTCCGTCTTCACTTTTGGGTCATCCAGGTCCTGGCCAATCGCCAGGGTCTCCATGACGTGGATCACCACCGGCTTGGCTCGGGCGACGATCTGCTCCCATTCCTGGGGATCCCGATTGACCACTTCGTCGGGGTCCATCCCTTCCGGCAGGGTGGTGACGCGAAGATCGGCTTGCAGGCGCGCTTCATAACCTAGCAGGCCGCGGGCATCGAAAATGAGCTCCTTTTCTCGGTCCATCGCCTGGCGGGCGACTTGTAAGCCGCGCAGCGTGGCTTGGTTGCCTGCCGCGTCGGGGTCCAGGGCCAGGACAATCCGGTGGCTGAAGCGCTTGAGCAAGTACATTTGGTGCTCGGTCAGGGCGGTGCCCATCGGCGAGACCACGTTGGTGAAACCGGCCTGGTGCAGGGCGATCACATCCAGGTAGCCCTCGACAATAATCGCCTGGTCAATCGAGCGGATCGATTTGCGCGCCCGGTCTAACCCATACAGCAAGCGGCCTTTGTCGAATACCGGCGTCTGGGGTGAGTTCAGGAATTTGGGCACATCGTCTGGGTTGATCACTCGCGCGCCAAAGCCTGCAATCCGGCCGCGCTCATCCCGGATCGGGATCATCAGGCGATGGCGGAAGCGGTCATATACGCCGCGTTCCTGCCCGCTTTGGCTTTCGTCAGCCGGGCTGGCATCGCGCTGCCGCTCGGTCGCCAGGCCCGCCTCCAGGATCTCCGGCTGGCTGTAGCCCCTGGATTTGAAGTAATGCAGGGCGGCCTCCCAGGAAGCCGGCGCGTAACCCAATCCGAAGGATTCGATCGTGGCGTCGCTCAGGCCGCGTTTTTCGTGCAGGTAATCCAGCACCGGCTTGCCGGCCGAGGTGTTGAGCAGTTGGTGGCGGTAGTAAGTGACGGCTTCTTCCAGCAGGGCGCGCAGGTGATCGTGCTCTTCGGCGGCGGCCTGCTCCTCGGCGGACGGGGCCTTGAGCTGGACGCCAGCCTTGTCCGCCAGGTAGCGCAGCGCTTCAGGAAAATCCCAGCCCTCTTTTTTCATCACAAAGCGGAAGATATCGCCGCCTTCGTTGCATTGCCCGAAACAGCGCCAGGTGCCTGATTCTGGGAATACCACAAAGGCCGGGGTGCGGGTGTTCGCGTGGAAAGGGCAAAAGCCGGTATAGCTCTTGCCGGAACGCCGCAACTGGACGGTCTCGGAAACCAGGTCGACGATATCAAGGCGCGCTTTTATTTCGTCAATCGAGGACATAACCTGTGCATCGCATCCAATCTGTCACTGATCCTGCTGTTAAAGATTATACTCGAGGGTTTTTTTCTGGCATCAGGATTCGAGCGGGCTATCCTGGCCAGGTTTTGCCGGGTTCAAGCGCTCCAGCCAGGCCTGGATTTCTTCGCGTATATCGGGGGCCAGGCCGCTTAGGTCGGGCTGGCGGTCGCCGATCAAGACCCGGGATAATACTTCCCCCAGCCGGCGTTCTTCGTCTGGGGCGGTTGGATGGTGGCTGAGTTGTTGGAAGGTGCGGAAAAGCTGGGTTAGCAAGCGCCGGTCGCCATGCACCGCCCGCTCCACCAAATCCAGCAGCTCGTCCAATCCCAGGCCGGCTTCCGCCATCAACGCTTCTCGCCTGGCTGGACTGGCGGGCGCGGTCGTTTTACCACCAGGCGCACCCCGCTGACCAGGATCACTTCCACTTCGCTCCCGGCGGGGATTTCATCTTCTCCAGGCAGCAATTCAGCCGACCACTGTTCGCTGGCCACGCGCACCTGGCCCAGCTCAAACGGGCGGATCGGGCTGAGCGCCCGGCCCCGGCGGCCAACCAGGCTTTCTGCGCCGACCCGGATCGGGATTTTCCGGGCCCGCATGGCAAACATCAAAACCCCAAAGAAAGTTCCGCCGGTCATCAGTGACATCAGGATCACCAAGGGAACTGACACCCGTGGCTGCGAAGCAGGCAGATTCGGGGAGTTAAATAGCACCAACGCGCCGACGATCAGCGCCACCACCCCGGCGACGGTCAGCGCGCCGTGGGTGGGAGCTTTCAAATCCAGGATGAACAGCGCAAAGGCCAGGATAAAGAACACCGCTCCGAACCAGTTCACGTCCAGCACCCCGACGCCATAGAAGGCCAGCGCCAGGCAGACCACCCCAATCGTCCCGGCCACCCAGCCGCCTGGGCTGGAAATCTCGATCAGGATGGACTGCACGCCGATCGTGATCAGTAAAAAGACAATGTTCGGGTCGGTCAATACCGAGAGCAGCTCTTCGATCAGCGAGGCGGATTGGGTCTCGACCGTTGCGCCCGTGGTTTCCAGCCGGCGCACTCCGGAGATCGTCTCGACCTGGAAGCCATCGAGCTGCTCCAGGAGCTGGCTTTGGTCGCTGGCGATGAAGTCGATCAGCCCGGTCTGGAGCGCCTCCTGGGAAGAGACCGCCTGGGCGGTTTCGATCATCGCCTCAGCCAGCTTGACCACCTGCGGGCCGCGCCGTTCGGCCAGGGAGCGCATCGTGGCCTTGAGGATGTTGGTTTCCTTGGCCAGCATCGTCTGGTCGAGGTCTTCGCCCTGCATGCCGACCGGGCTGGCGGCGCCGATCGTGGTTTCGGGCGCCATCGCCGCGGCATGCCCGGCCAGGGTGATGACCGACCCGGCGCTGCCGGCCATTGCACCGCGTGGGGCGATATACACCACCACTGGGACCTGGCTGGCACGCAGCGAGGTCACGATCTGGTTCATCAGGGTGACCCCGCCTCCCGGGGTGTTCAATTCGATTACCAGAGCTTCAGCGCCCTGGCGGGCGGCATTTTCCAGGCCGCGCTGGATGTATTCCACCATTGCCGGAGTCAAGGGGCCATCGGCGGTCAGCCACAATACCAGCGGCTGGTCTGCCTGGAACGCCGGGCGCGCAGCAACGCTGGTTAACGATGCGACGCACCAGGCCAGGCACAGCAGCAGGCTCACGAGGATACGTGGGTTGTGGAGAGAAGTCTTCATCTCAGGGCTGCCTGGATCGTGGCCAGCAGGAGCGGCTCTTGCTCGGCCAGGGTGGTGCGCGGGTCGAACAAGACCCGGTTTTCCTGCAGCCGGGCAATCACCGCTGGGCGCTGGCGACGCAATCGCTGCAAGAATTTATCCGGGCTCGGCGCCTGGATCGCCAGGACATAGGTCGGCAGGGTCTCGCCAGGCAAGCTGCCCCCGCCGATGGTGGACTGCTCGGCCATCACCTCGCCACAACCGAGTTGGTTCTGCCAGGCCTCGGCTCGTTGGCGGAGCGCTTCAGGCGAGGCCGCCAGCATTTGCCAGATCGGGATTTCGCGCTCGGCTTCGCCTTTCAGGTAATGCAGCAGGGTGGCCGATAAGGCCGCCAGGCAAAGCTTATCGGCCCGGATTGCGCGCGCCAGGGGGTGCTTCTTCAGGCGGGCGATCAGGCTCGCCTTTCCGACCAGGATCCCGGCCTGCGGTCCACCGAGTAATTTGTCGCCCGAGAAGCAGACCAGGTCGGCCCCGGCTGCCAGCGATTCCTGGATGGT
>CAZAGA010000326.1:0-4125 GCA_964484335.1 uncultured Anaerolineaceae bacterium | reverse complement strand
GAAGTGCGGGCGGAAGCGCGCCAGGGGCTGGTGGTGGCGAGCGAAGGGGCTTACCTGGCGGCGCTACATACCGAACTGACCCCAGAGCTGGTTGAGGAGGGCCTGGCGCGTGAATTTGTCCGCCGGGTGCAGGATCTGCGCAAGCAGGCCGAGTTCGATATCTCCGATCGGATCCGCCTGTACCTGGAGGCCAGCCCGGCGCTAGAGGCGGCGATCCGCAAGCAGCAGGGTTACGTGCTGGGTGAGACCCTGACAGTGGAGTGGCTAGAGTCCTGGCCGGAGGGCGGCGCCTCGTCCGAGGCGGAGTTCGACGGCGAGCGGGTCAGCTTCACGATCGTAAAAGCAGCCTAACAAGATCACTTGACTCCGAAAAACACCTAAACAATAAAAAATGTTTAGGTGTTTTTTCTTGCAAATTATTTCTTTTTATGCTATACTCCTGTTTACGTAAATTTTATGGGGGAGAGCATCTTCCAGATAATATAAGGAGAAAAAATGAGCCGTAAACTTGTCCTGTTGATCCTGATCCCTGCTCTGCTGCTGGCAGTCTTGCCGGCCAGCGCCGGATCGGCGACCAGTCCCCTGACGGGTTTGCCTGTTGCCGATCCTGCTTTATTGGAGCTACCTCCGGCGCTGGTTTCGATCTCGAATTTTCCGGCCTCCACCCGCCCGCAGGCCGGCCTGTCGTATGCTTCGCTGGTGTTTGAGACCTATATTGGCGAAGGAATGACGCGCTTCCTGGCTGTATTCTATGGCGATTACCCGCAGGCAGCGACCAGCGCGCCGGGCAACCAACCGGCGGCTAACCAGGCTGCTTCGATCGGACCGATCCGCTCTGGGCGCCTGTCGTACGAGAAAATCCGCAAGCTGTACAATGGCTTTCTGGTGATGGCGGGCGGCTATAAGGGGGTTCTGGACAATTTAAACCAGTACACCAATATTTATGGCAGCGATCAGAATGATGTCAACAGTGCGATGATCCCGGTCACCCGGCTGGAGGAGCTGGCCCAGGCCAATGCCCGCAAGCTGGACCCGGCCGGGCTAACTGGGCTGAAATTCGAAGCCCAGGCGCCATCCGGCGGCAAGGCCGGTCAGACCGCCTGGCTGCCGTTTAACTTCTACAACCAGGTCTTCTGGCGCTACGATCCAGCTTCCGGGGCTTACAACCGGATCCAGGACAAAGCCGACGCTGAGACGTTTGAGATGGCGCTGGATCGTTTGAACGGCCAGCCGCTGACCTTCGAAAATGTGGTGATCCTGTTTGCCAATCACGAGCGCATCTCGGATACGATTTTCGACTTGGATCTGAACTATATCGATCGCGCCCCGGCGCTGCTCTTCCGCGACGGCCAGGTGTACCAAATCTTCTGGACCACCGCCAACGGCGATTACGAAAAGCAGACCGGCCAACTGCGCCCGATTCGCTTTATCGACCCCTCCGGTAATCCCTTCCCACTCAAGCCCGGCCAGACCTGGGTCGAGATTGTCACCCCGGCCAGCTCGACCTACGAGACGGTTGACTCGCTGAGCTGGTACGAGATGAAGACCAAGCGGCAGGCAGGCTCGGGGATCTGGGCGATTAACTTCCGGGCGCCGTAAACTGCAAGGCACGGCTTTTCCAATATTTATCAATGAAAGCGACGGCTACGGCCGTCGCTTTCATTTCTGATTTTGGGGAGGTGGTCGATTTTACCAAATATAGCGTATAATTCGGATAACCTGAACGAAAAGTTGTTTGCTGGCCAAAAAACATCAAATATGTTTGGTTTTTTTTAGCCGGGGCGGCCCGGTTTTATAGAAATGTTATGGCGAAACCAGAGCCGCTGCATATAATAAGGTTAATGCGCTTATCCTGGATCCTGACCTGGAGATTCATCCTCGCGAGCCAGTAATTGGGGGACAACCACCGGCCAACAGTTCTGATCCATCTGCGGATCCCCCCAATCTGATCCATTCATGCCAACTTCTCCTGCTTCTGACGGAATGTCGGAAGGGCGGAGCGCGGTAAAATTTAGCGGTAACGAATCAAGAAGAAGACAATGAACAAACGAGTGCTTGAGACATTCTCCTGGATGCTGATCTTGTTTGGGCTGGCGGTCTTGACGGCCACCGAAACGCTGACCCCGATGGTTTATGCGGGCCTGGCGGCGCTGCTGGCGGCACTAACGCTGCAAGCCATCAGCCGGCGCTGGCTGGCGCGGACGGGGCTGGAGCTGGCCTGGGTCTTGGGGCTGGCGAGCGGTGCAGCGGCGGTCTGGATTGCATATGACCGGCCGGCGGCGATCCTGCAATACACTCGTCTGCTGGCAGCCGGGGTGCTGTTCTACGCGGTGGCGGGGCTGCCGGAGCGCAAGCTCCGCTGGCCAGCGGCGGGATTGCTGCTGCTGGCGGCTGGCCTGGCGCTGTATTGGCCAGCCGTGAACGATTTTGCCGCCCAGCCTGGCAAGCTGGCGCTGATCACCCGGCTGGGCCTGGCGATCAACCGCCTGGTGCCGGCCTTGCCTGGGCCAGAGATCCACCCGAACGTGGCAGCCGGTGCGCTGCTGATTGGCGTGCCGTTTGGGATCGCGCTGGCCTGGGAGGCCTGGGGGCGCAAGGAGAGGCTGTTGGCGCTGGCAGCGGCGGGGCTGACCCTGGTGGTGCTGGGCGGGCTGCTGATGACCAGCAGCCGGGGGGCCTGGCTGGCGCTGCTGGGGATGGGCCTGGCGGCTGGTTTGGCGTGGGCCCAGCGGCGCTGGCTGCGCGGCGGAGCCAGGCAGGCTATTTTCTGGGGGGTGATCGGGCTGGTGGGCGTACTGGCTGTGGGCGGGGTGATCGCCAGCGGCAGCTTTGACCGCCTGGTGGGCTCGCTGCCCGACCCGAACGGCGGCATCCAGAGCCGGGCGGATTTGTGGCAGCAGGGCTGGCAGGCTGCTCTGCAATATCCTTTCACCGGCAGCGGCCTGATGAGCTTCTGGCGGGTGCACCCGATCTATGTGCTGCTGATCAACGTGCCGTTTATCGCCCATTCCCACAACACCTTTCTGGAAGTGTGGGTGGAGCAGGGCGTGGTGGGCTTTCTGGGGCTGACGCTGGCCGGGCTGGTCGCGGCTGGCTGGGCGTGGAGCGCGTTGGGCCGCCGGCAGGTATCGATTTGGGGCTGGGCGGGCCTGGCGGCGCTGACGGCAGCTGCGCTGCACGGGATGGTGGACGTAGTCTTCTACGTCACCCGCACGTTGCCGTTGATCGGGCTACTATTTGGTTTTGCCAGCTTTGCGCGGGCGCCCCAGGCTCCGGCAGGGACTGCGCCTGTAAAGAAAACCGGGATGATGCTGGCTGCCGGGCTGGGTGGGGTGGTTTTGCTGGCGGCGCTGCTCTCCTGGCGACCGCTGCGGGCTGCCTGGTATGCCAACCTGGGCGCGGTCCTGCAAACCCGAGAGGAACTGACGGTATATGACCCGCTGAAATTCGACCAGGTCTCGCTCGACCAGGTGCGCCGGGAGATCGACTTGAGCGAAGCGCTGGCGGCCTACGAGCGGGCGCTGGCGATTGACCCGAACAACCGGCCAGCGCGCCAGCGCCGGGCGCAGATTGCCCTGAGCCGGGGGGATTACCGGGCAGCGCTGGAGGACGCAAGCACCCTGTGGCAGGCTGGGCGACGGGATGAGATCACCCGGCTGACCTACGGTGACGCCCTGGCGGCCAATGGCCAGCCAGAGCAGGCGGCCGAGGCGGTGCGCGGCGTGCCCTGGGCGGAGGCCCGGCTACAGGGCCAGGCCTGGTACCGTTACTGGCTGGGCAAGGATTACCAGCGCGCTGCCGACGCGTGGAGCGCGGTGCTGCTGCTCAACCCGGACACCCCGGGGGTGGCGGCCTGGCTCGAGCAAGCCCGTTCAAAACTAAAGTGAGCTTGATGATGCTAAAGTGTAATCGATTAGGAACCTGTCTATTGGCCTGGCTGGCGGGGCTGGTGCTCCTGGCCGGGGCGGCCTGGCCAGGCGGCGCGGCAGCGCAGACTGGCGAGCTGGTGTGGAGCGCGCCGCGCAACCTGTCACAATCGGGGAGCGCCAGCCAGCCGCACCTGGTGGTTGATTCGAGCGGCCGGGCCAACCTGCTGTGGTTGGATGAATACGATGGCCTGATGGC
>CAZAGA010000325.1:0-4145 GCA_964484335.1 uncultured Anaerolineaceae bacterium | reverse complement strand
CACAGCTTGGGTGACCTTTGACATGGGCGAAATTTACCAGGAAGCTGGCATCCTGGATCAAGCCGCCCAGCTTCCATTCCTGGATATTCATGAAAGGCCGCTTGTAGGTGGTATAGTAGCAGTCCTTGGGGCCAGCTAGTGGATAAATCGGGCAGCCCAGCACCTCGGGTGTGTAGCCGCGTGTTTCAGCTCCAGCCACATCCCAATCAACATCTACCACAAAGGGTTTTCCGCCGCCATCTTTAATCGCCTGAACAACTTTCCGGACGAAGACCGGGTGGTTGGTGGAATAGCCGATATTCGTGCCGGTATGCAGCTTTAAAGCTACCAGCTCGTTTTTCACTCGCTCGCGCAAATGGAGCGCATCCAGGATCAGATCAAGCTTGGCGGGCAGGCTTTCATTTGCATCCAGGCGGGCCTGGCGTGGAGAGCCATAATAGACAATGCTGGTCATGGTGTACCTCGTTTGGCTGAGTCAGGAATGGTTTCAGGAGATGCCAGGTGGGGATAAACCTGTCCAATCAGCCTGGGAAACTATGGAACCAAATATACTGGATTGACCAGGATGAGTTAGTATCGAATGTCATCCAGTTTCATTACAAAAGTCACCAGTCTTGCAGGCGGGGTCAGCGATTTCGCTCAATCCGGCGGATCGGTTCGTGCTAAAATATTCTTGCTCATGGCTGCGTTCAGTTTTCAGGAAGAAATCCAGCTCGAACCGGTTAACCTGCCGCGGGCAGCGCTGTGCTATGCCCAGGAGATTGCTTATCCGGCGTTGGAAGTTGATGCCTATCTTGGGCAGATTGACCGTTTTGCGGAAACGGCAGGCAGGCTGGTTCCAAGCAAAGCCGGGACGTTGATCCGGGCTCAAAGTCTGGCCGACTATCTGTTCCAGGAATTGAGTTTCCAGGGGGATGTTGAAACCTATGCGGACCCTCGAAATAGTTACTTGAATGAGGTGCTTGAGCGGCGGAAAGGGATTCCAATCACTCTGTCGGTCGTTTACCTGGCAATTGCCAAGCGGATTGATTTGCCAGCCCAGGGGGTGGGTTTGCCAGGTCATTTCATCGTATCTATACAGGGAGAAAATGATCCGCTTTACCTGGACCCCTTTCACGGCGGCCGGCGCCTGACGGTGATTGATTGCGCCCGGTTGGTCGAGTTAAGCACCGGCTATAACGGTCCTTTCCAGCCCCACTGGCTCAAACCAGCCTCCGAGAAAGAAATTCTGGCGCGCATGTTATTTAACCTGCGTACGATTTACATTAACCTGGATAAGTGGCGCATGGCGCTTCCGGTGGTGGAGCACCTCAAGCTGCTCCAGCCCGAACAGCCGGATCACCTGCGCGACCTTGGGACGATCTACCGTCAGAATGGCAAGCTTGGGTTGGCATTAGATTATTACGCTCAGTATTTACAGCTGGCGCCCCACGCGCCAGATGCTGACCTGGTGCGCCGGAATTATGCGGAAACCGCCGAGAAGTTGGCGCGCCGAAATTAACCTCAACTGCAAAAAGAAAGGGATTCCAATGGCCTCACCAAAAAAGCGAGCTTTGACCGCAGAAGATCTGTACCAATTTAAGGTTCTTTCGGACACACGGATTGCGCCGGACGGCGGGCATGTGGTATTCAGCCTGCAGCGCGTTGATCCTAAGACGGAGAAGAAATATTCCAACCTTTGGATTGTGGAAACGGCTAACGGTAGCGCGCGCCAATTTACGTATGGCGACCAAAACGACGCTCAGCCGCGTTGGTCACCGGATGGCGCCCAGCTGGCTTTTATTTCTAACCGCGCTGACAAAGAAAAACCTGGCCAGTTGCACTTAATACCTTTCTCTGGCGGCGAAGCCAGGCCGTTAACGGACATTCCTGGGGTGATTGGAGGCTTTAGCTGGTCGCCGGATGGCAAGCGCATTCTTTGCATGGCACGGAAATTCGACCCGGATGAGCTTGAGCGCCAGAAGGATGAGCAGAAGAAAAAGCTAGGCGTGGTTTCGCGGCGCTATAGCCGCCTGTTTTATAAGCTGGATGGGGTGGGCTATTTAGCGCATGAGCGCTGGCATTTGTGGGTGGTGGATGTGCGTAGTGGAAAGGCAAAACAGATCACGGATCACCCGATTTTTGATGAACAGGAAGCTGCCTGGTCACCGGATGGAAAGACCGTTGTTTTCCTGTCCAACCGCAGCCTGGACCCTGACCTGCAGCCTGACCGGGTCGATCTGATGCTCATCTCGGCCGAAGGAGGCGAAGCCCGGAAAATTGATACCCCGATTGGCGGGAAAATGCTGCCCAGCTTTTCACCCGATGGGCGCTGGATTGCTTACTACGGCGCAGAAGGCGAAGGCCTGGATTATAAGAACAACGACCTGTGGATTGTCCCGGTCGATCAATCGGCTTCGGCGCGTAACCTGACCGAAAAATATGATCTGCACGCCTCTGCCTGGACGATCAACGATATCGGCCAGGCGGAGACTATGCCGCCAACCTGGTCCTTAGATGGGCAGCGCCTGTATTTTCCGGTTGCCTATCATGGCAGCTCGATTTTAAAGTCGATTGCTACGGATGGCGAAGACCTCCGGACCATGATCCCAGAGGCTGTGGATGATCAACCTGGGAGCGTCGTTGGCAGCTTCAGCTTCAGTCGGGATCAGCGCTGGATGGCATATTGCCTGGGGACTTTGAGCGACCCCGCCCAAATCTGGTTGCTGGATTTCTCAACCGGCGCTCGCCGGAAGCTGGTTGCCCCAAATGAAGCGCTGCTGCGTAATCTTGATTTGGGCAAGGTGGAGACACACTGGTTTAAAGGACCGGATGGCAACGACCTGCAAGGCTGGATTCTGAAACCGCCCGGTTTCGATCCGGCGGTTAAATACCCCTCGATCCTGGAAATTCATGGCGGCCCCTTGACGCAATATGGTTATCTGTTCATGCATGAGTTCAACTACCTGGCTGCCCAGGGCTATGTCGTTTATTTTTCAAATCCACGCGGTGGCCGCGGCTACGGCGAAGAGCACGCCAAGGCCATTTATGGCGATTGGGGTAACAAGGATTACGTTGACCTGATGGCCTGGACTGATTATGTCACCAAATTGCCTTATATTGATGTAAACAAGATGGGCGTCACCGGCGGCAGCTACGGCGGGTACATGACCGTCTGGATTATCGGGCATACCCAGCGCTTCAAAGCGGCTGTAACCCAGCGCTGTGTCAGCAACTTGGTCAGCATGTGGGGTTCTAGCGATTTCAACTGGGCTTTCCAACAAACCTTCCGACTGGGCCCGCCATTTGAGGATCTGGAAGGCTACTGGCGACAATCGCCGATTGCTTACATCGGTAACGCCCGCACGCCTACCAAGGTGATCCATAACGAGTTCGATTTGCGCTGCCCGATCGAGCAAGGCGAGCAGGTATTTGTCGCTCTGAAGTATTTGGGCGTCGAGACCGAAATGGCGCGTTTCCCGGATGAGTTCCACGGCCTGTCGCGCAACGGGCGGACGGATCGAAGGGTAAGCCGCTTGAACCACATTTTGAGCTGGTTTGAGAAGTATCTGAAATAAGTATTTTAGCTTTCAAAGGTTTATGAAAAAATCGGCATTGCCGATTTTTTCATAAACCTGTTTACGGCACTTTATTTCCTGCGCAGCAGCACTCCCCAGGCAAGCAAGGCCAGGCTGATCATCCCAATAATTAGAATACCGAGCAGAACCGGCTCAATTTTTCGCGCTGGGGCAGGCACTGGGCTTGGGCTGGGGGTTGGTGAGGGGAGTAACGTGGCTGTCCGGGTTGGCGTGGTAGTTGGGGCCAGGCTGGGTTGGCGCGTCGAAGTCGGGGTGAGGCTGGCGGTCGCGGTGGGTTCGGCAGCCTTGACCAGGATTGGCTGGCCCGGGACGATAATCGACTGCATGGTCAGTTTATTAAGAGCTAGCAGGTCAGCCAGGGGAATTCCATATACGGTTGCAATCCCGACTAGAGTTTGCCCAGATTGGACGACGTGGATGACCGAGCCATCCGGGTTGGGCGTTGCCGTCTGCCAGGCAACCTGTCTGGGAGGCGGTAGCACAGTTCCCGGTTGGCTGGCGGGTTGGCTTTGGGCGCTGTCCCAGCCTTCCGTCCACAAGAACGAAACGGTCACTTTATTATTACCG
>CAZAGA010000324.1:0-4154 GCA_964484335.1 uncultured Anaerolineaceae bacterium | reverse complement strand
TCGTCCAGGAGCGGGTGATGGGATTCGGACCCACGAATGGTAGCTTGGGAAGCTACTGCCTTACCACTTGGCTACACCCGCGTTCGAATTGGCATTATAGCATTCAATCGGATGCTGTCAAGGACGATTATTGCCCTGGGGTGGCCGCGCAACGAAAACCAATGTTGTTGGACTGGGTATTCGGTACGTTGCCCCCTCGGTTGGATACCAGCAACCCATCAGCGAAAGTTGCCCAACTTCCTCCTCGATATACTCTGAAAATTCCGCTTTCGGGTCCGGGCGGATTTAGGTAAGGTGTACCAATGTAATATGTTTCCATCCACCAATCATTGACCCATTCCTCAACATTGCCACCCATATCCATTACGCCATACGGGCTGGCGCCAGCCGGATAACTGCCCACCTGAGTAGTGTCGCCAACGCAAATTGGGACACCCCAATTAAGATTTGCATAGGTACAGTCTGGCGGTTGGTCACCCCAGGGATATGTACGCACGTCCTGGTCGCCACGGGCAGCTTTTTCCCATTCCGCCTCGGTCGGCAGCCGTTTTCCGACCCATTGGCAGTAATCCTGCGCCTGGTACCAGGATACGAAGATGACTGGATAGTCCGCAAAGGCCGGATTGTCGTAATAAGAGGGTCGAGAATAGGTCGAATCATTTCGCAATGGCGGAACACAGGATCCGGCTTCGACACATTGGGAATATTGAGCGTTGGTGATTTCAAACTTATCGAGATAGAAAGGATCTAAATAAACGCGATGAAGTGGTAAGGAGCCCAGATAGCAGGGATATTCGTCGTTGTGATCCGGATCACAGCCCATCTGAAATTCACCGGCCGGGATATAGATCATTCCCTGATAATGGTAATTGCTCTGGGCAAGTGGTAGATAATAGGGGTTGGTTCCTGACGATGCGTTTGCTGGGTTGGAAGAAGTGATCTGGAGAAACGCCAGAGCAAAAAGAAAAATCAAGCTACTGATCATAAACCCCACTGACCGTTTATTCATTTCTGCCTCCTCAGTTCTTCTAGCTATTCTGAGTATAGACCATGCTGGGGTTGGATGTCAAGTTGATCAATCTGACATTCATTCAGGCGGTGGTATGGTCATTAAATGGGTTTAGATGTTTTGAAAAGCAGGGTTAAAGTTCTATAAAACGGGCATGTTATAATGATCGCAATACCATGCCCGAGTGATCCCATTCACCTATGTCCGAAAATAATGAGCTGAGCGAAAGAGAAATCGAAATCTTGCGCCTTGTCGCGACGGGGGCGAGCAATAAAGAAATTGCTCAGCAATTGTTTATTAGCGCCAATACGGTCAAGGTTCACCTGCGGAACATTTTTTCAAAAATCGGCGCTGAATCGCGCACTGAAGCAGCCATTTATGCAATGAATACCGGCCTGGCGGTCAACTCGGCTGCGCCTCTCGAGCTCGGACCACCTGCCCAGGTCGAGCCGTTGGCAGTGGTTTCTCTATCGGTAGCAGGTCCGCCAGAGTCCAGCCCCGCCCCGGCCAGGCGGAGGGGCTATCTCATCGTGATCGCCTTTCTACTGATCGCGCTGGCTGCGCTGGGGGCCTGGCTTTTCTATCAGCGGGGGTGGCTCTTCCAAGCTACCCCGCTGGCTATTCCTGACCCGACTGAGGGTCGCTGGATCGAAGCTGCGCCACTGGCTGTTGCCAGGAAAAACCTGGCGGTGGCAGCGGTTGAAGACCAACTCTATGCGGTTGGCGGCGAGACGCTCGATGGTCCCTCCAATCTGACCGAGCGCTTTTCGACCGAGGCAGGCGCCTGGGATCGCCTGGCGGATAAACTGACCCCGGTCAGCCAGGTCAGCACGGCTTTGATTGGAGGCAAGCTCTACGTTCCTGGCGGCCGCCTGGCAAATAATCAGGTGACCAACCTTCTGGAAATCTACGATCCGCGCCAGGACCGTTGGGCGCGTGGCGCGGATTTACCCCTCGGCTTGAGCGCTTACGGCCTGGCAGCCTTTGAGGGGAAGCTCTATCTGTTTGGCGGTTGGGATGGGGAAAAATATGTCGATCGGGTTTACCAGTACGATCCGGGGCTCAATCGGTGGGAGTTAAGTCCCTACCGGATGAGCCGGGCACGCGGCCAGGCTGGCGCGGTGGTAGTAGGCAGTAAAATTTACCTGGTCGGTGGAAACGATGGCAACCGTCCGACCAACCTGGTCGAAGCCTATAGCCCTGAGCTCGAGGCTCGGGGAGAAAATCCCTGGAGCCGTCGGCGGTCGCTTCCCCAAGGCCGGGAAGCGATGGGAATTGCCGTCATTGCAGAAAATATTTATGTGATTGGGGGTTTCAGCAGTGTAGAAGGCATCTTGCCGAACCTGGCTTATGACCCGCTGGTTGATTCGTGGAGCGCGATCGAGACGCCAGAAGATCAAACCTGGTTCGGCCTGGGTCTTGTACCGCTGGGCAACCGGATCTATGCCATTGGCGGGGAACTGGGCGGCAGCTTGACCCGCCAGACCACCGCCTACCAGGCGATTTACACCATTTTATTGCCGGTAGTACGTTAGGTTAGCTTAAATCAAAAACAGGCCGCGCCTGTTTTTGATTTAAGCTAACCTCGCTGAGATAGCGATGGTTAAGGGTAATAAATCACACCCAGGTCGGTTACCTCGCCCGCTTTTACTTCGAAGACGAAGTAATTTTCATTCTTCTCATCCATGATCACCTTACTGACCGTCGGGTCCCAGACCAGGATGGCGTAGAAACCAGGTTTGATCGCGCTGAAAACGAAGGTCCCGCTTTCATCCTGGATAGCCTTGGGGTCTGTGTCCTCTGAGAGGGTCACCATCGGAGGAAAGCCTTCTTTGTCTGGTTTGATTGTGTTTCCCAGGTACAGGGTTGCCAGATAAGGCGGGTTGCCTGAGTCGCTGGAAAGTAACTTGCCGGTCACGACACCCAGGTCAACTTCTGGAGTCGGGATTACTACGGGCAGAGCTGGGGTGAAGGTCGCCGTCGGGCCACTGAGTGGCTCGGGATAGGCCTCATAGGCGAACTCGACGGTCGGTTGGGCCGGCGCCTGGCTGAGCGGACCGGCATAGGGGTCCGTGCCTGGGAAGGGATTCATCGGTTTGGTTGGCGTTTCAACCGGCGCTTCAGCCGGCATTTGCGGCTGGGTTGCTTCGACTTGCTGGCCTGGACCGGGATATGCCGGAGCCGGGGTCTCCGCCGCGCTGCCGCAGCCGGCCAGGAACAGGGCGATCAATATTACAGTAAGAGCAAGTGGTAATTTCATTATTCCCTCGAAAATCGCCAGCTAGAGCATTCACTCTCTACAGACGAAGCCGCCAAAGCTGCTGGCGGCTTCGCTGGATACTGGCTGGTTTGAAAGGTATTACTGGCTCAAGCCATTGCTGGTTGAGTAGCTGTCGCCGTAGCGTGGGGTAGCGATCTGCGGGTCAGCTGCCATGTTGGCAATACCGATGATCGGCACGGTACAGGTGACTTTGACGCTGGCGTTGAAGCCATCTGGAACCGGTGGGTGGTTCGGAGCATAGATACTGATGGTGCCATTCTTCACTAATGCCAGGTCATTCTGGAAAGCAGATGGGGTATTGGCCCATTCGATATCGCAGGTTCCATCCACATCGGTGGTATTGGAGAACTGAAAGCCGCCTGAGAAGACGCCGCCGGCTTTATCGGTGACCTGCGGGAAGAAGGCTGTGTTGGCCTGGGCGCCATCGGCGAAGGCGTTATAGGTTGAGCCCTGGCCGATCCGGTTTTCCGGCACCACGTAGCCCTTGCTGACGCCGCCGCGGTTGTCCTCATTGACGATGGCCACAACTGAGCCGCCCGGAGCTGCCTGGACGATCGCATTCCCATAGCTTTGGTTGAGCGGCAAGGATTCCATTGGATCGAGCTCGTCGACATCCGGCAGGTAGAGCGCAAGGGCCGCGCCAACCGGGATCGAGCCTGAGTTGTAGGTGTAGCTGGTTCCAGCGACCGTGTTAAATTTGATTTGGACCGTGGTGGCACCGCCACCAACGTTTTGGATGGTGATACCGGTGTTGTAGCCATAATAGTTGCGCACGAAGCGCGGGATCAGCAGCTTGTTAGCACCGGCGCTGAAGCCGTTATAGCTGTGGAGCTGGGCGGTGGTGAAATCTGCGCCGCTGGCATA
>CAZAGA010000323.1:0-4174 GCA_964484335.1 uncultured Anaerolineaceae bacterium | reverse complement strand
GCCGACAGGCGGTTCACCACCACCCCCAACAGGTTGGCGTTCACTTCTTTCAGCCGCTCTGCCGACTGGCGGAGCTGGTTCTTCTGCGTCTTATCCCCGTCGATCACCAGCACCACCCCATCCACCTGCGTGCTCAGCACCACCGAATCGGTCACAATCAACACCGGCGGGCTATCCAGGAGTATCGTATCAAAATGCTTCTTCAGCGCCTGCAGCAACTGACGGTTGGTGTTCGAGCCCAACAGCTCAGACGGGTTGGGCGGGATCGGCCCGCTGGTCAGCAGCCACAGCCCATCTAAGCCGCTCGGCCGGATGCACTCCCCCAGCGCCGCCTCTACCGAGCCCTCAAAATCGTTCAGGTTCACCTGCCGCAGCAGCTCAGTCAGCCCGGTGTGGTTGTCCATCTCAAAGATTTTATGCATCACCGGCCGGCGCAAGTCCGAATCGACCAGCAACACCCGCTGCCCGGCCTGCGCGATCACCGTCGCCAGGTTCGAAGCCGTGATGCTCTTCCCCTCCGAAGGGCTCGGGCTGCTCACCAGCAAAACCGTGCTGTCTGGCCGGTCGATCGTCGAAAATTGCACCGCCGTGCGCAGCGATCGATAGGCCTCCGCAATCGGTGCGCGCGGCTCCTTAACCGCAATCAGCTTATCCGGATACCCCTCCCCTGCAATCGTCGGGATTCCCACCAACATCGGCAGCCCGGTCAGGCGCTTGATCTCCTCCGGCGACTGGATCGAATTATCCAGGTAAGCCAGCAAATACACCGCCCCCACCGCCACCGCCAGCGCCAGCGCCACCGCCGTCGCCACCATCAGCATCACGTTTGGCCCCACCGGGCTCACCGGCAGCTCCGCCGGCTCGATAATCGTCAGCGCATTCAACGCCCCACGCTGGGTGCTCGATAGCAGGTCGGTATAATTCATCCGCAGCGTGTCCAACTTGGACTGCAGCGCATAAATCTGGTTCTGCGTATCCGCAATCTGCCGCGCACTGGTCAGGATCGCCAGCTCGCTCTGCCGGTCATCGATCTCCGTCTGCGTCTCCTGGATCTTCACTTCCAGTTCGTCGAGTTGCGTATTAATAAAATCCTGCCGCCCCTGGTCCTCCGGCCGGCTGGTCGGGCTCTGCAAAATCAGTTGGTTCGCCAGCTCATCCGCCACCGCCTTGGCCCGCTGCGCATCCGTATCCGTCACCACGATCTCCAGCAGTTGCGTATTCGCAATCGGGCGCACCACGTACGCCGGCAGCCAGTCCAGCCCCAGCGCCGCCTGCGCCCCCTCCTGCACCGGCCGCCGGTTAGCAATATCCGCATACGTCGCCGCCAGTTGCTGGCTGGTATACAACTGGTAATCGTTCGGGTTCGGGTCTTCCAGCGCACTGCCGATCATAATCGCCGTGCTCGTCCGGTAGATCGGCGCCTGCTGCAATGCCACCAACAGGCTGAACACCCCCGCCACCCCCGCCGCCCCCAAAACCAGCCACCCCCAACGCATTAAAGGAGAAAAAATCTCACGTAGTTCCAAAATTTAAATATATCACAGAAAAAACCGGCCCCGGCTCGCTTTTCCCCCTACCCACAGTACTGCCGTACCACCGCTGCCGTCCGCTCTGCCTGCTCCATCGTCAGCTCCGGGTAAATCGGCAGCGATAAAATCTCCTCCACCGCCTTCTCCGTCACCGGCAGGCTCCCTCGCGCAAACCCAAATTCTGCCATCGACTTCTGCAAGTGGATCGGCACCGGGTAATGAATCCCATTCCCAATCTGCTCCTCGTTCAGCCGCTCCCGCAGCCCATCCCGGTCTTGCACCCGGATCACGTACAAATGATACACGTGCCGGTTGCCTTCCCGCTCCACCGGCGTCACGATCCTCCCTCCAGCCAGCGCCTGCTGGTAAAACGCCGCCACCGCCCGCCGCTGTTCGTTCCACGCCTCCAAATGCGGCAGCTTAATCCGCAGCACCGCCGCCTGCAGCTCATCCAATCGCCCGTTCCAACCCAGCATGTCGTGATAATAACGCTTCTCCGAACCGTGATCGCGCATCATCCGCACCCGCCGTGCCAGCTCCGCATTGCCCGTCGTCACCATCCCCCCCTCGCCATACGCCCCCAGGTTCTTCGAAAAATAAAAACTGAACGCCGCCACGTCCCCCATGCTCCCCGCTTTACGCCCCTTGTAAGTCGCCCCATGCGCCTGGCAGGCGTCCTCGATCACCACCAGCCCGTGCCGCCTGGCAATCTCCAACAGCGGGTCCATATCCACGCACTGCCCGTACAGGTGCACCGGCAAAATCGCCCGCGTCCGCTCCGTGATCCGCCCCTCCACCTGGCTGACGTCCATCAGGCAGGTCTCTGGCTCGATATCCACGAACACCGGCTGCGCCCCCGCCAGCAGGATCGCCTCCGCCGTCGCAATAAACGTGTGCGAAACCGTGATCACCTCCTCCCCCGCCCCGATCCCGCACGCTCGCAGCGCCAGGTGCAGCGCCGTCGTCCCATCGCTCACCCCAAACGCCTGCAGCCTGCCCGCCCCATCGTCCAGGTAGGCCGCAAACTCCTTCTCGAACGCCTGCACATTCGGCCCCAAAAACAGCCGCATGCTCCCCAGCGCCCCCTCCCAGGCCGCCTGGATCTCCTCCTTCAGCGGCTCGTATTGCGCTTTCAAATCCACAAATGGAATCGGTGCATTCGTCATGTTATTCCTCCAATCGGCGCAACACCCGCGCCGGGTTTCCCGCCACCACCGTCCGGTCGGGCACATCCTTTGTCACCACGCTCCCCGCCCCCACCACCGCGTTCTCGCCAACCGTCACCCCGCACAGAATCGTCGCATTGCTCCCAATCGAAGCCCGCCGCTTCACCAGCGTTTGCTCCAGCTTCCAATCTGCCTCGCTCTGGGTCTCCCCATCCTCCGTCGTCGCCCGCGGGTAGCGATCATTAATAAACATCACCCCATGCCCGATGAAGACCTCATCCTCAATCGTTACCCCCTCGCAAATAAATGAATGGCTCGAAACCTTCACCCGCTTGCCGATCTTCGCCCCCTTCTGGATCTCGACAAACGTCCCAATTTTGCTCTCATCCCCGATCTCGCAGCCGTACAAGTTCACAAAGGCGTAGATTTTGACATCCCGCCCCAGCCGCACATCCGGGCTGATCCGCAATCCATCGCCGCTCATGCCATCATTCGCTCCCATTGGACGACCTCTTTCGTCCCCCCGTTATTCAAAGAGCTCTGCGCTGCCTCCAATACCTGCACCACCCGCAGCCCCAGCTCCCCGTTGCTGCGCGGCTGCTTTCCGCTCGCCACGCACTCCAAAAAGTCCACGCACTCCGCCCGCAGCGGCTCCTGCCACTCCAGCGGATAAGCCGTCACCTCCCCATAGCGGTAAGCCAGGTGAAACGCCTCGTACGTATCCGTGTACGGCTGCACATCCACCCCTTTATCGTACAACCTGATCTTCTCCACCGGCTCGATATCGTCATACACCAGCATCTTCTTGCTGCCCACGATCGTAATTTGCCGGATCTTATTCGGGTCCAACCAGCTCACCCGCAGATCCGCCATCACCCCATCCGGGAAATACAGCGATAAATACGCCACATCGTGTACGTCCGGCTTCACATACCGCCCACCGCGCGCACTGGCCGAATCCGGCTTCATCCCCAGCACATACATCAAAATCGAAACATCATGCGGCGCCAGGTCCCACACCACGTTAATATCCGGCTGGTACAGCCCCAGGTTCACCCGCGTGCAGTTGGCGTAATACACCCGCCCGATCTCCCCGCTCTCAATAATCTCCTTCAACGCCACCACCGCCGGGTTATACAAAAACGTATGCCCGGTCATCACCACCCGCCCCAGTTCCTCCCCAACCCGCCGGATTTCTTCTGCCTCCCGGCTGTTGCACGCCAGCGGCTTCTCCACCAGCACATGCTTCCCCGCCCGCAGGCAATCCAGCGCCAGCCGGTGGTGCGTCGAGACCGGCGTCGCAATCGCCACCGCCTCGATCTCCGAATCCAAAATATCCCGGTAATCCTCGCTCGTCTCCACCCCTGGGTACAACCCGCACATATGCGCCAGTCGCTCCGCCCGCCGGTCGCTCACCATGCACAATTCCGCCTCCGGAATCTGGGAAAAATTCCGGATCAAGTTCGGGCCCCAATATCC
>CAZAGA010000322.1:1177-4181 GCA_964484335.1 uncultured Anaerolineaceae bacterium | reverse complement strand
TCTTCGTCGAGCGTGTCGGAGAAACCGAGCTCGATCAGGTCGGCGACGGCCTGCAGGTCGCGACGCGCATCGAAGGGCCGCAGGTGTGGCGTCGTGGGGGCGATCGGCAGTTCTTTGGCGATGGAAGCCATACTAGAAATTTTACACCCGACTGCGGAAAACTGAAGCAAAAGTGGGGAAAAACCCTTGCGCAGTGGGGCGGGAGGATATACAATTGTTCAAACAATTGTTCTGATTTTCCTGTGGTTTGAGTTACATGGGGTAGTGAATGTCATTGGATTTTCAGCAAGTTCGCCAGCAAGTCAAGACGATGGGGGAAGGCGCTCCAGCCCGCCAGCAAGCGTTGAAGGCGTTACGCGATCTCGCCCGCCAGCAGTTGGAAAACAACGCCCAGCGCCAGGCGGAGCTGCGCGAAAAGGTTGAGTTGGCCGTTCGCCAGTACGATCCCACCCTGCGTTGTGCGATGCCGGCGTTCGACCTGGGCCGGTTGGAGGCGTTGAATGCCGCCTTCCCGCTGCCGCCCCTGCCCGGCGATCTGACTTTGCTGGCTGCCGATGGCTCGCAGATCGCGCCGGACCGGCATGCCGAGGTGTTGTATGGCCTGACCAATATCGGCGCGGTGGCGCTGCGCCTGGGCGCTGGCCTACCGCCCAACCTGCAGGTTCACAGCCGCCTGTTGTATGATGAACAGATTGTGAGCCCCTCCGGGAGCATGCTGAGCGAAGAAAGCCTGGCCTTGCAGCGCGACCTGGCAGAGCGGCGAGTCCTGCTCGACCTGGCCGAAGCGTCCCAGCCGCCGGTGATCGCACTGACCGACGGGCCGCTCGAGCTGTGGGGCGCTAAGGATGCGGGTGATGGGACGGAATTTACCGAAAGCCTGAAGCAGTACCTGGGTTTCCTGTTTGAGCTGCAGCAGCAGGGCACGGTCAGCGCTGGTTATGTCGAGAAGCCAGCCGCCAGCCTGGTGGTGCGTTTGCTGGAGGTGGCGCTGACCCCGCTGAACGAGCTGGCGCGCTTGAAGGATAACCGGCCGTTAGCCGGGGTAACTGACCAGGACCTGTACCACCCGCTCCTGGCACCTGGCGAGCGCTCGGCGGTATTCGCGATGCAGTCGAAATCGGCCGCCAATTACCGCGACCAGATCGCGCTGCACTTCTTCTACCTGAACGTGGGCGGGCCGGACGACCCGCACCTGGCACGGGTTGAGATCCCGGCCTGGGTGGCTGCCAACCTGGCTTGCCTGGACAGCCTGCAGGCGGTTTTGATCGACCAGTGCCGCCTGTTGGGGGGCCGACCTTATCCCTACCTGCTGCACCGGGCACATGAAACCGCCCTGGTGACGATGGACGACAAGGCCCAGGTGACCCAGATGATTGTTAACGAACTGCGTAGCCGGGGAGTCGAGGTCGGCTCGATCTCCTACAAGCAGGCTGCCAAGAATTTGCAAGGACGGACGAGGTATTCATGACCACAAGCTTAGAAATCGGGCGCTTGCTGCGGGCCGCGACCTCCGGATTTGTCGTCGGCTGCCGGGTCAACCAGCTCAGCGCGCCATCCTTTGGAGCGCTGGTGCGGGCGCCGCTGGAGGGTGGCTACCAGATTTTCGGCCTGCTGCACGATATTCATATCGATGACGATGGCCTGGTGCGCCAGCTGGTGACGGCCGAATCGGCCGACCCGCTTTCGTTGGAGGCGGTGATTGCCGACAACCGGGTCAACCGCAATGTGCCGGTGGAGATGAGCGTCCTGGCGGTTGGCTACCAGCAGGGCGGGCGGATTTACCATCTCCTTCCGCCGCGCCCGCCACTCAGCCTGGATAAAATTTTCCTGTGCGATGAAGCTGAGATCAACCAGTTTACTGCGGCCGGCCATTTCGGCTATTTCCGGCATCTGCTGCGGGCGGTGGACCTGCCGGTCGGCGAGCTGCTGGCTGCCCATCTCCAGCAGGCCGGGCTGGCCCAGCGCCGCTCGGGCGACCCGGATTGGTTCAACCGCGCCACGCAAGAGTTGATCGTCCTGCTGCGCGATGATTACCAGACCCTGATGACGGTGCTGAGCGCCCTCGGGGATATCGTCGAATAGATTTAGAGGACAAGGTTGCTATGCCCAATTCACCCTCGATCCCTGAGTCCGGCACGCCGATCGGCTATATTGTTGGCGGCGGTTTAAAGGAAAATTTCCGTGTCCGGCTGACCGTCCCGGCCCAGCAGGTCCAGGAAGGCGCGTTTGTGGTCACCGAGAGCGGCGACTGGCAGTTCTATGGCCTGGTCACCGATTTGCAGCTTGGCTCGACCGACCCGCGCTTCGCTGACGAGCAATCCGAGGCGCGTTTGCCAGCCGAGTTGGCGGCTTTGCTGCATGGCCAGACCCTGTTCACCAACCTGGAAGTCTTGCCGGCCTTGATGCTGGAGCGCGGCCCACAGCCGGGCAGCCCGAGCTACACCCGCTGGCTGGAGGAAATCGAGCTCGGCTTGCGGACCGAGCCGCGCTTGCTGCCGGTCAAGACCGTGCCGCAGCACCATGCCCCGGTGCGCCTGGCCAGCCAGGGCGATATCGCCGAAATTTTCGGCAAACCGGAAGAAAAAGGCAGCTTTGTGATCGGCTACACGCGCGAGCAAGAGCACCCGGTGGTGCTGAACCTGGAAAAATTCGTCCAGCGCTCGTCGGGCGTCTTTGGGGCGACCGGCACGGGAAAGTCGTTCCTGACCCGCCTGGTGCTGGCTGGCCTGATCCATTACAACAAAGCCTCGGTGCTGGTGCTGGATATGCACAACGAATATGCCTATAACGATACTGCCTCCGACACCGGCCAGCGCGTGATCGGCCTGAAAGATAAATTTTCCACCCGGGTCCGGGTGGTTGGCTTGGGCAAAGGGGCGTTGATCCGCGGCAACCCACCCGATTACAACCTGGAAATCGCGATGAGCGATATTATGCCGGAAGATATCGAGCTGCTGACCCAGGAGCTGAACCTGAAAGAGACCACCCCGACCACCCTGGATGC
>CAZAGA010000322.1:0-1077 GCA_964484335.1 uncultured Anaerolineaceae bacterium | reverse complement strand
GGGCAGCACATCATCCTGTCCTTTGGCAATCACGAGCAGGACCTGGATTACCTGCTGGTGAGCAATCTGCTCACCCGGCGCATCCGCCAGGCCTGGGAGGAGCGCACCAACCAGTTCCGCACCTCGGGGAAGGACGAACCACGCCCGCTGGTGATCGTGGTTGAGGAAGCTCATAAGCTGCTCAACCGCACGATGGCTGCCCAAACGACCTTCAGCACGATCGCGCGTGAGTTGCGCAAGTATTACGTCACTTTGCTGATTGTGGACCAGCGCCCATCGCAGATTTACGACGAAGTGATGTCCCAGTTGGGGACGCGTGTCTCCGGCTGGTTGGGCGATGAGGATGATATCCACGCCGTGCTGTCTGGGCTGGCCGGACGTGAGGCGCTGCGCGGCATGCTGGCCCGCCTGCAGCCGAAAGAGGAGGTGCTACTGCTCGGTTGGGGAGTGCCGATGCCGCTGCCGGTGCGCTCGCGGCGCTACGACGAGCGTTTCTGGGACGAATTGCTGGCCAAATCATCGCCGGCCGGACGCGGCGAAAAAACGATCTTGACAGAGTTAGGTTTTTAGGTGATGATACCCGGTGACCAGGGATGCAACTTTCTCGGTGTAATTGCATCTAAATAGTATACAAATTCCAATAAGAAGGAGCGAAAATATGCTTTCAGACACCCTTTACAAACTCTTGAACGACCAGATTAATCACGAACACTATTCTTCGTACCTGTACCTGTCGATGGCGGCCTATTTTGAAGCCCGGAATTTCTCCGGTTTTGCCCATTGGATGAAGGTCCAGAGTGAAGAGGAATACGAGCACGGGATGAAGTTCTTTGAATTCATCCAGGATCGTGGCGGCGCAGTCAGCCTGGGCGCGATCGCTGCCCCGCCGATCGAATGGAGCAGCCCGGTTGAGCTCTTCGCTGAAGTGTTGAAGCACGAGCAGAAAGTCACCAGCCTGATCAACGCAATTTATGCCCAGGCGCTGAAGGAAAACGACTACCCGACCCAGGTGATGCTGCATTGGTTCATCAACGAACAGGTCGAAGAGGAAAAGAATGCCCAGCAGATCGTCGACCA
>CAZAGA010000321.1:0-4184 GCA_964484335.1 uncultured Anaerolineaceae bacterium | reverse complement strand
AAATCGGGCGTCACGCGTTGTAAATAGAGAACCAGTGCATCCATAGCCGGTTAGCTCTTCTTTTCCTCATCTTTACCGTAAAGCTCGGTAATCTTCCACAGGAATTCGCGCGTGCGCTCGAATTTTGGCTTGTAGAAAAGCTGCTTCGGCGGCCCATCTTCAACAATATAACCGTTCTCCATGAAGATAATCCGGTCCGAAACTTCCCGGGCAAAACCCATCTCGTGGGTGACCACCAGCATGGTCATGCCCTCTTCGGCCAGCTTCTGCATCACGGTCAGCACCTCGCCGATCAATTCGGGGTCCAGCGCCGAAGTAGGCTCATCAAATAACATCACTTCCGGATTCATCCCCAAGGCGCGGGCAATCGCCACACGCTGCTTCTGCCCGCCGGAAAGTTGGGCCGGGTAAAGCGCGGCTTTGTCCGACAGGCCCACCCGCTCCAACTCCCATTCGGCTTTCTCAAGCGCCTCTTTAGGCTTCATCTTTAAGACTTTGGTCATCCCAACCGTCACATTCTGCAGCGCGGTGAGGTGATTAAACAGGTTAAAATCCTGAAAGACCATGCCAATCCGCTGGCGGATTTTGTCGATGTTCGTATGCGGGGCAGTAATTTCCTGGTCGTCCAACCAGATCCGGCCTTTATCCGGGATGGTCAACATATTAATGCAACGCAGCATGGTGCTCTTGCCCGTGCCGCTTGGTCCAATGATCACGACCACTTCCGTTTCCTGGACTGCCAGCGAGATGCCTTTCAGGACTTCCACGCCCTGGTAAGCCTTGTGCAAATCTTCAATCCGGACAATTGGTTGCTTTTCAGACATCGGCATCTCTCCGATCACATTAAGATACGATAGCGGCGTTCCAACCAGTCCAGGCCGCGGTTGGTCAAGAAAGTCAGCAGGAAGTAGATCAGCGCCGCCGCCCCAAAAGCCAGGAAGGGCTGTAAAGTAACCGCGCTGACGTATTCAGCCCGGCGAAGGATCTCGGGCACCCCCAGGACAAATACGAGCGATGAGTCCTTTAATACGGTGGCGGCTTCATTCGACCAGGGTGGAATTGACAGCCGGACGGCTTGGGGCAGGACAATTTCGCGAATCGCTTGCGTTCGGCTCATCCCCAGGGCGCGCGCCGCCATCATTTGTCCGGTTGGCACGGAGAGAAATGCACCCCGAAAAACTTCCGATTGGTAAGCCGCGCTGGATAAACCAAGCGCCAGCGAACCAGCCAGGAACTCAGGCAGGTTGATCGCCCGAGCAACCACGAAATAAAGCAAGAAGATAATCACCACCACCGGGATGGCGCGCACAACCGTGCTATAGCCGGCTGCAAAGCGCGATAAGAAAGTTCCCCCGTATACCCGAAAAATTGCTAATAAGACTCCAAAGAAGAAACCCAGCAGGATCGCAATTAAAGAAACCCCCAGCGTGACCCCGGTGCCGCGCAGCAGGTATTGAAAAAGGATGACTAGATCTTGCAGGAAGGTCATGGTTTCAAAAAACGGATGCTGGGCAGGTTTCCCGTACCCAGCATCCGCTTAAAAAACGATTAGGGGATATTCCACTTCTGCTGCAGTTGCTCGACCGTGCCGTCAGCCTGCATCTCAGCCAGAGCCTTGTTAATCTTATCCAACAGCTCGGCGTTACCTTTCTGGACCGCGATCGACTGGGCGCCGGTAACCGTTTCGCCAGTGATCAAGCCGATTTTCAAACCGGAAGACTTGGCTAGCTCGGTAGCCGGGTCAGCATTGATGAACAGGACATCGATCCGGCCGGCTTTGACATCCAGAGCGCCTTGATCAACCCGCTCATAGCGGAAGATCTGGTCTTCAGCAGTGCCGAGCGGAACCAGGTTTTCGAGAACCCATTCTTCCTGCAGGGTGCCGGTCTGGACGCCAATCTTCAGGCCAGCGGCATCCTGGGCGGTATTCAAAACCAGGGTCGAATCGCCCGCTACCAGGAAGGCATCCTTCTGTAGGTGGTAGCCTTCAGAGAAATCGACCTTCTCAAGCCGCTCCGGCGAGGTCTGCATGGCGGCGATGACCGCATCAACCTTGCCCTCTTGCACGGCGGCAATTAACGAGTCAAAAGCCATGTCTCGGATCTCGACTTCCATGCCGATCCGCTTACCAATTTCACGGATCAGGTCCATGTCAAAGCCAATAAACTCATTCGTAGTCGTGTCTTTCGACTCATACGGGGGATAGTCGGCGGACGTACCGACCACCAGGACATTCTTCTCTGCGCCGCAGGCAGCCAGCAGCATCGAGAATGCCAAAACCAGGACCAACAGCATTGAAAAGCGTTTCATTTTCTCCTCCAAATGATTTTGACGTTTCTTCTCCCCGGCAGTGCCTTGGAATTACCGGGTCTTGCGCATATTTATTATAACATCGCTGACAGAATCAAATGAATTCCGCCCGGTTCAAACAGTCCGCCGGGTCCCAGGCCAGTTTCAGCGCACGCATTAGACCAGCAGGCGGGCGGCTGCTGCCCCAGGGCTGAATTTTCGGCAGCCAGGCGCGTGGCCCGGCGCACAGGACGGCATAACCCAAACTAGCTTCCGCCGCCTGGCGCAAACCGGTCAGCCAGGCGGCAGCGGCTTCCGGGCCGGCTGGCTGGCCAACCACATACAGCAGGCCATGTGCCGCATCGAGCGCCCAGTCTTCGCCCAGGCTGGCCAAATCCAGGCGGCTCACCAACTCTGGCAACCTGGATGGCGACACCGCCAGGCGAGCCAGGCAGCCCGACGAGGCCAGGCGATTGGCCCACAACGTTGAGGCAGAGGGTAAAACTTCGCCATCCAGAGCTTGCACCGGAAGCTGAGCAGCCAGTCTCTCCAGCGAATCTGCTTCGGCGGCGGTATCCGTTGGGTGTCCATCCAGGGTGATTGCCAGGATGCAATCCCGCCCGGCAGCAGCCGGAGTGATCACCAAACCCGAAGCAATCGTGGCTGTTTTAAAGATCGACCCAGCCAGCCTCAGCGCAAACTGCGGATCAGGGCAGCTCCAACCCAACATTCGCCGTGCTAATGGCCTCGCAAAAATTCTGAGCGTCAGCTCCGTCAGCACACCCAGCGTCCCAAAAGCGCCGCAAAACAGCTTGTTCATCTGGTACCCGGCAACGTCCTTCATCAGCGGCCGGCCAAAACGCAGCAGACGGCCGTCCGCCAGGGCAACCTGGACTGCCAGGACCTGGTCACGCCAACCACCGTACAGCAGACGGAGCGGACTGTTTAAGTTGGTGGAAAGCAGGCCGCCCAGGCTGCTTTGCGGCCAGGGACTTTCAGCCGCCAGCCAAAATCCTTCATCGCCCAGGGCAAGCTGAATTTCCTCCAGCGAAGTTCCCGCCCGGACTGTGGCATAAAAATCATCCCGCGCCAGGGAAAGGATCCCGCTCAAGCGGTGGGTACGGAAGCACACGCCGGACTCTGCCTCCCCACGCCATTCCCCGGCGCGGCCCACGATGCGCACGGCCTGTCGCTCGGCTTGCAGCGCCCGCAGCCCGGCGGCGACTTCTTCCGGGCTGGCCGGTTCGAACACCGCTGGGAATTCTTTTTTGAGAGAGGCGTCGCACTGAACTGGCCCAGTCACCGGCTGGCTTGGCTCCGCCGGGAACAGCTTGCCAGGGTTGAGCAATCCAACCGGGTCGAACACCCGCTTGACGTCCTGCATAGCGCCGATTTCCTCCAGGCTGTACATTTCTGGAAGATAGGCTCGCTTTTCGATCCCGATTCCATGCTCGCCGCCAATTGAACCCCCAACCCGGGCGCAGTAGCGCAGGATTTCATCGGAGGCCTGGTGGACGCGCTGGCGGTCTTCCTCTAGAGAGAGATCGCAGAGCAGTCCAGGGTGGAGGTTGCCATCCCCAGCATGCGCCAGGTAGGTAAGCGGTAGCTTATAGCGAGCGCCGATGGCATTTATCTCCTGCAAGGCCTCCGCCAGGCGCGAGCGCAGCACACAGACATCCAGGGTGTATTCGCTCGGGCTGATCCGCGAGACCGCCCCGCTGGCACTGCGCCGGCCCAACCAGAGCGCCTCGCGCTCTTCAGCAGTGCGAGCAATTTTGATTTCCAGTGGAGTGAAGCGTGCCAGGATCTCGGCCACGCCATCGAGCTGGGGATCGAGGCTCTCCGGGTAGCCTTCCACGTCGAAGATCAGCAGGGCAGCCGCCTGGCGCAACAAG
>CAZAGA010000320.1:0-4194 GCA_964484335.1 uncultured Anaerolineaceae bacterium | reverse complement strand
GCGGAAAATCCGGGAAAATGTTGATCGCGTTGAGCAAGGTGACAATCAGCGCCAGCACTACGGAAGCTGAGGTGACCGCAACCACAATCAACTTCAATTCCTGGATACTGGCATACATCCACATCCGCCGGTAGAGGCCAAAGAAGTTATACACCAGCGGCTTGAAAACCAAAGCAATGCCGACAAACCATAAAGCCAGGGGAAGATAATCCTTAAACCTCGGGCCCAGGTCGGTGCGCAAAGCAAAACTACCCAATGCAGACACCACGATCAAAAATAAATCCCCCAGGATGAGCAAACGGTTGCGCAGCAAAAACTTTGGCTTCATGAAAATTACCGGCCGCGCAAGCCCAGCACCGTGAATGGCGTTCGCAAGAGAATATATAGGTCTAACGCCAGGCTGCGGCGTTTTATATAATACAAATCATATTCGAGCTTGGTAATCGTTTCGTCGATACCGGCAGCATAATTCTGGTTCACCTGCGCCCAACCAGTGAGGCCGGGTTTGACCAACAGACGCGCTCGATAAAAGGGGATGTGTTTTTGGAATAAATCGACCAGCTCGGGCCGCTCGGCGCGTGGCCCTACCAGGCTGATCTCACCGGTCAAGACGTTTATAAATTGCGGCAACTCATCCAGGTGGGTCTTTCTAAAGAAACGACCGGTGCGCGTGGTGCGGGTGTCATTTTCTTTGGCCCACTGCGGTTTTCCGTCTGCCTCGGCCTCACGGATCATGGTGCGGATCTTAAATAAATTATATGGCTGGCCACCGCGCCCAGAGCGCACCTGGGTATAGAATATTGGCCAGCCATCATCGAGGAGAACCAGAATGGCAATCAGGGGTAGAAAGAGGAAGAAGACCAGGGTTCCAATCAGCCCCCCCAGGAAATCAACCAAACGCTTGATCAACTCGTAAAAGCCACGCGAGCGAGCCTGGTCGACAAACGAACGCAAGATCCAATCAGCTTCCAGCCAGCGAATGGGCACCCGGCCCAACAACTCTTCATAGGCGACTGGCATGCGAGTAATCTCAACCCCACGCTCCTGGGCATCTAGCAACGCCTGGAACATCCCGCCATTCATCTCGCCCGATATCGCCACAATCAGATCGGTGACACCTTGCTCTTTGATCACATCTAAGAGGCATTCACTGGGACCGAGCACCGGGTGATTCTCCACCAGAGCGCCTTGTTTTTTGGGGTCGTCGTCGATTATCCCGAGCATATTGAACGGCTTGGGTTGCAAGCCGTTGATGATCTGGAGCATGATTTGGCCTGTCGCTCCTCCGCCAACGAGCAGGACACGACGCATAAATTCTGGGGCTGTAAATATCTTGATGTAGAGGGACCGCCATAACAAGGTCAGCAGAACTACAACGATCAGAAAAGCAGCCACACCCAAGCGAGGCAGCGCGGAGCGAGGCGGCTCGACATAAACAACATACACAATCAAATACAGCGCCAGCCCAATCACACCTGCAAAGAGCACCCCCTGGAGCGTTCGTTTCCAGGAACCAGCGGCATGGACATCATAAAGCTCTATCAGGAGCAGCACCCAGATCAAGGGTAAGCCGTAAAACCAAAACGGGACGCGCTCCTGCAGGAACGCCAGGTCGAATTGGATGTAGCGCAAGGTGCTACCCCAGACCAGCAAGGCAACCACCATGGCAATAGCCCCAGCCAGCAAATCGCCCAAAAAGAGCAGCGCCCGCCGTTCCGTTAAGCGGAGCTGCCAGCGTCGCGACTTCTTCACGTTCTTTGAAAGGCCCATTCTGTTTCCTTGCGCGCCAGACTCCACAAGAACGCGCCTCCCCAGCAGAAATGCATCACCATGATTGCAAGCGGTATGCCTATTCCAAGGCGAAAATCACCGTGTTTGATCGCCTGGCGGAGGCCCTCCACCAATAGAATCAAACCATATAAGACCAGGATGCTTAAGAGCAACCAACCAAAGACTGGCAGCCAGAGGGTCAGGAAAATCAATCCTAAAAGAGCCAGGATAAAAGCCGGGGGTAATGCCTGGCGCCAGCGAATCGTCTCCGGGTAGCTTCTCAGCATGCGGTATTTCCAATAGCCGTAGCGCCAATACTGGCGGGCCAGGGCAGGCAGGTCTGGTCGAGCAAAATAGACCGAGCGGATGACTGGATCCAACCAGACGGTTTTTCCTGCTTTCCGGACCCGGGTATTGAATTCATAATCTTCATTCGTCAGGAGTTCTTCGTTAAAATAACCAACCTCATCGACCAGGCGACGACGGAAAGCGCCAAACGGGACTGTATCAACCGGGCCAGCCTGATTGGTATAGCGATAGCGGGCGTCGCCCACACCGAGCGGATTTGAAGCGGCGAGGGCGATCGACCGGGCAATCCAGCCTACTCCACCGGGCTTAATATCCCAAACTCCACCGACATTCTCACCCAGACCCTGTTGCAGGTTCGCGAGGCAACGTTCAACATAATCGCTACCCGGCATCGAATGCGCATCCAGGCGAACGATAAATTCACCCTGGGCTGCCTGGATGGCCAGATTCAGCCCAGCAGGAATGGTCCGCTGTGGATTGGAAATAATTCTCACGTTACAACCTGGGTGATCGAGTTTAAACTGCTCAATCTCTGATACGGTCCGGTCGGTTGAGGCGCCATCGGCAATGATTATCTCCTGCTCGGCAGGTGGAAAAGTTTGCCGGCAAAGCGCATCCAGGAGCAACCCGATCGTAGCCTGCTCATTGTAACATGGCACAATCACCGAAACGATTGGCATCGAAGGTTAATTCTATTCCTTACTCAACCACTGCAACCGTCTCGATTTCAACTGCACCATTTTTGGGGAGCGCAGCCACCTGAACCGTCGAGCGAGCCGGGAAGTTTTCGGTGAAAAACTGGCCATAAATGGCGTTCATCCGGCTGAAATCATTCATATCGCGCAGAAATACGGTTGTTTTGACGACCTGAGAAAGGGATGAACCGGCCGATTCGAGGACATTTTGAACATTGGTCAAGGCCTGGCGAGTTTCCGCCTCGATCCCCCCCGGCGCCAATTCGCCAGTTTGCGGATCCAGGCCGAGCTGTCCGGCAGTGAATACCAGGTTGCCGATCCGGTTGGCAACTGAATACGGGCCCAATGCCTTGGGCGCTTTATCGGAAGTGATAATTTGTTTTGGTGACATCTTTGCCTCCTTAAGGGATAATCTCAATTCATTTTACAGGAATGTCACTCAAACTGCAATAAGCCGATGACATCCTCTAGGGCTGTTTGAAAAATTTCATCCATGATCGCCGGGTCGGCCTGGTATGGCCCGCCGAAGGAACCATCACCATAGACCCGGCGCGCCTGATCTGCGCCCATCAAACCGGGAATGCGGGGGGGTAATTTATCATCTTGGGGTAGCTCGGCTACCCTGGTGAAGGGGAAAGCTTCCAGCCAGTTGGCATGGGCCGGTTTGAGGGCATGTTTCTCGGCCAACGCCTGGACGCTGTGAGCCTGCCACCAGGCATACCAGGCCAGGCGCAAGCCGGGCAATTCAGTTGCCAACTCATACAGCCGGGCACGGGCCGGATCATTACCGCCATGCCCATTCAGAACCAAGATGCGGCGGAATCCCTGGCGATAGGCCGAGCGCACCAGGTCTTCAACCAGATCCAGCAAGGTTGAGACCCGCAAACTTAAGGTGCCCGGATAGGCCAGGAAATAGGGTGAGCTACCGAAATTCAAGGCCGGGGCGACGATTACCCCGCTGACCTGGCTGGCTGCATCGGCCAGCGCTTGAGGAATTTTTACATCGGTCAGTAGACTCAGGTAGGCATGCTGTTCACATGCCCCCAAGACCAGGATCAAGCGGTCATCCTGTTCAAGGTAAGCTTCAACATCCATCCAGTTACATTCTTCTATGCGCATTACTTTGCTCCCAGGTGGAATGCAGGTTTATTTCCAAGCGCCACTAGACGACAATGCTGACCAGCTTGCCCGGCACGACGACGACTTTGCGGGGCGGCTTGCCTTCCAGGAGCTTCAGGATGGCCGGGCTATTCAAAGCCGCCGTCTTGGCCGCCTCTTCCGTGATCCCAGCCGGCACGTTGATCCGGTCACGAACCTTGCCGTTGATTTGAACCACCAGGGTGATCATCTCATCTGCAGCAGCTTGCTGGTCTACCTCCGGCCAGGGCCGGGTATGGATGGAATAAGGCTTTCCTAACCT
>CAZAGA010000319.1:0-4215 GCA_964484335.1 uncultured Anaerolineaceae bacterium | reverse complement strand
TCATCATCCAGGGGAGATGTCATGCGCCACGCCATCCTGCACAAAATCCTTTCCGGGCTCACCAGCCTGTCGCTGCTTGTTTCGGCCATTCCGGCGCCGCTCCAGACTGCGCCGCGCTCCTTCGAAGCCCCCGCTCGGCTGCAAACACAGGAGCCGCTTGAGACGCCGATACCGGTTTCTCTGCCCCAGGCCTACCCACCGCCTGAACCGAACCCCGAGCCCAGCCCAACACCCCAGCCCACCCCCCTGCCCGAAGCCTTCCCCACGCCCCCGGCCCTGGCCGATGAACCGCTTGGCCTGGAGCTGTCTGCCCCGGCCAGCGCATTGCTCCCCGGCGAAAGCACCCTGCTGGCCTGGCGGATTCCCGGCTGGCAGCCTGACCTGCGCCTGAGCCTGGAAATCAACCTTCCGGATGGCTTCACGCCGCTCGAAGCACCCAACCAGCGCTACGACCCCGCTCAGCAGGACCTGTGGCTGGAAGCGGTCTCCGGCCAGGGACAAGTAGCCCTGGCCGTGCGTGAAGACCTGCCCGGGCCGTACCCGCTGTCGGCCCGCCTGTGGCAGGCTGGACAGGCGCTCGCCCAGGCCAGCTACGAATACCAGGAAGAAGGGCTGGCCCGGATCGAGCGGGAAGGCGGCCAGGCGGACGGCTTCTCCGGGCGGGTGCAGGTCAGCTTTCCAGCCGCGGCGCTGGACGAAGCCCTGGAAGTGCGCATCCGGCGGCCTTCTCCCGGCAGCCAGCCGCCCTACAGCCTGAGCGGCGGCCCGTTCGAAATCCTGGCCCGGGGACAAACCAGCCGGCAGGAAAAACAGGTCTTTACCACCCCGCTGCACCTGG
This sequence comes from uncultured Anaerolineaceae bacterium, assembly GCA_964484335.1. Taxonomy (GTDB): domain Bacteria; phylum Chloroflexota; class Anaerolineae; order Anaerolineales; family UBA4823; genus CAZAGA01. The sequence goes on along the minus strand of CAZAGA010000319.1, from coordinate 3,377 downwards.
AAGTGCATTACGACCCGGCCCGGCTGTCGGCGCCGGAGAACCTGCTGCGCCTGTACACCTTCAACCCCCAAACCCAGGCCTGGGAGCTGGTCCCCAGCCGGGTGGAGGCCGAGAACGACCGGCTGGTCGCTGAGCTGAGCCACCTGAGCCTGTACGACATCTACGCCGAAGGCTGGGAAGCGGCCCGGCTGCCCAGCCTGCAGGGATACCAGACAGACCAGTTCAGCGGAGCCGCCAGCTACAGCCTGCCGCTGTGGACCCCGCCCGGCCCCGGCGGGCTGCAGCCTGCGCTCGAGCTGAGCTACAACAGCCAGGTGATCGACAACGCCCGGGCCGGCTTCACCCAGGCCTCCTGGGTCGGGATGGGTTGGTCGCTGGAAACCGGCTCGATCGAGCGCGACCAGCACGGGACGGAGAACACCGCAGACGACAGCTTCACCCTGCAGGCGGGAGGGATCAGCAGCCGGCTGCTGCTGGGGAGCGATGGCTATTACCATACCAGTGAGGAGAGCTTCTGGCGCATCCAGTACGAAAACCAGGCAGACCGTTGGACGGCCCAGGACGGGCGTGGGAACAGCTACATCTTCGGCGAGACGAGCAACGCTCGGGCCAGCTATCCGTCTGGGATGGCCGACTGCGCCTTGCCGGAAAGCGAGATCACCTGGCGCTGGTCGCTCAGCCGCCAAACGAATGCCTTCGGGAAAGCGCTGCTCTACACCTACACCAAGGATAGCCAGCTCAAAACTGACCCCTGCGACCCGGACCGGCAGTACTGGACCGATACCGCCAGCTACCCGGAACGGATCGAATACCCGGATAGCCCCTACCAGGTGCACTTCACCTTGGAGGACCGCTTCGACTACCGGGAAGGCTGGGCGGACCCCGAGTCCCTGACCTTCTACCAATCCCAGCGATTGAAGCAGATCGAAATCCTGGATGGGGCGAGCACCCTGCGCACCTACGCCTTCAGCTATGCTGGCAACCCGCAGATCTTTCCTAACCTGACCTGGGAGGCCGGCGACCCGACCCTGGCGCTGATCGAAGTGCAGGAAAGCGGTCCCACCAGTGAAATATTGCCAGCAACCAGCTTCAGCTACAGCGCCGACGGGCTGCACCTGGACAGCGTAACCAACGGCTATGGCGGAACGCTGGAGCTCAACTACGCCAACCCGCCGTGGAACGACCTGGCGCTCCAGGCGGAGAAAGGCTACAGTGACAAAAACGGCTGTGAATACCGGAACGGTGAATGGCGGCCGAGCTACATCTTTGGCTTCAACGGCGGGCAGAGCTGGTGCGAGACCAATGCCCAGGGGGGAAATCCGCAACTCTATTTGAACGGCGCAGCGCTGCTGGACCTGCCAGTCGAGCTGCTCCAGCCAGGCGCCGCCTACTCGACCCGCCTGGCGGTCAACAACCAGGACCTGTGGGACCAGCCGATCAGCGTCCAGGTGGGACTGTTGAGCAACCTGGGGATGATCGCCGGCCAAACGATCGGGAACCTGGCCGACCATGCCAGCGCCGGGCTGCAGGCGGAAGTGGTCTTGCCGGCCGGGGCAAACAGTGTGCGCCAGTACCTGTACTGCAGCGGCAAGTGCCTGGTGCAAAGCCAGGGGTTGAACCTGCTGGCAACGCGCTACCGGGTGGCATCGGAGGAAGTCTGGGACGGGCTGCAGGCGACGCCGCAGGTTACCAGTTACCGGTACGATGAACCGGCGATGAACGATGCGGCCCATTCGAGCGTGGTCCAGGCCGGGGGCGGGCTGTACGACCCGGCCAGCAGCCAATACCGCGGCCATGCGCTGACCCAGGCGACCGGGCCGGATGGGCGGGTGAGCACGACCTTCTTCCACCAGGACGATGGCCGGAAAGGGCGGCCCAGCCTGAGCCTGGTGAGCAGCGCCGAATACCAAACCGATTTCGAAAGCGGAACCTTGAACGGGCAGGAATGGAGCCTGGTCAACAACCCGGCCACCAGCGTGGAACGCCTGCTGGGCGACCAGGCGCTGAAGTTGAACGGCGACGCAAGCTGGCGCGGGATGACGCGCAGCGGCTGGAGCCTGGGACAGGGCGAGAGTGTCCTGGTACAGTTCAGGACAGGCGCGGCAGCCCAGGCAGTGCTGGCGTTGGAAACCGGCGTATCCGGCAGCCCTTCCTACCGGCGCTGGGGGGTCTACCTGACCGGGGATGGCTTGCTGTATGCCCAGGTGCACGATGGCAGCGGCTTCAGCAACCGGCAGGTGCTGTTCGACAACACCCCGGAGCCTGCGCCGGCTATGTTCCAGCGCGATGCCTGGTACTGCCTGCTACTGGTGGTGGACAGTGATGGCTTCTTGACCCGCGCCTGGCTGCGCGATGAGCCGGCGGTCTTCAGCCAATACCGGGCGGCGTTGAGCGGCGGCCCAGCGTGGCAGTTTGTGTTCTATGGCAAGGGCGGCCCGACCTGGCTGGACGCATACCAGGAAGGGCGTTTGTTCAGCCTGAGCCAGACCAGCTACAGCCAGGCAGCAACAAGCGCCAGCCAGCCAGGCGGCTACAGCGACTTGTCGATCCGGACGGTCCAGGTCAGCAGCCAGGAGTGGCTGAACTTCGAAGGCGACGGCGACTGGGTCGGGCAGCGCGCCGACTACCGCTATGATAGCTATGGCAACCAGATTCAGGCGGTTGAGTCGGAATGGCTGCCGGGTGGGATTGGCTGGCGCGCCCGGCGGCTGACGGTGAGCGGTTACTACCCGAACAGCGGCAGCGGGTATATTGTTGGATTGCCAGGCTACCGCAACCTGTACCGCTGTGCGGAGACAGACAGCCCGGCGACCTGCCTGGACACGCCGCCGCCGAACGAGCGCCGGGCGGACTCGACCTGGTTCCTGTACGACGAGCATGCGCTGTATTCTGACCCACCCAGCTATGGGCGGCCGAGCGGGCAGCGCCGGCTGCTGCGTGAAGACAGTGGGACAGCCTATTACCAGGACGAGCGCTGGACGGCGGACGCTTGGGGCAACCGGCTGAGCCGGACGGTCTATGTGGACGAGGGGACCTGGGGGACGCCAGCCTGGCAGAAGCCCCAGACCAGCCAATCCACCTACGACTCGACCTACCACGCCTACCGCCTGGTGGAGGAGAACGAGCTCGAGCAACAGACGACCTGGACGTACAACACTGCTTGCGGCCTGGCGGAGAGCGAGACGGGTCCGAACGGCGCGGCGACGACCATCCTGGCGCGCTACGACGAGGCCTGCCGCTTGGTGAAGCTGGTACGGCCGGGGGAGGACCTGCAATACCCCACGCTGCAGATCAGCTATTTCGACAGCCAGCAGCCGTTGCGGATCGAGCTGCAGCAGCGGGTGACAGCCGGGCAGGTCTCGCTCCAGCGCCGCTAC
>CAZAGA010000318.1:0-4217 GCA_964484335.1 uncultured Anaerolineaceae bacterium | reverse complement strand
CTGACCCGCGAAATACTCCCGGAGCTTTTCAATCATCGACTTTTGGAAATCGCTGGCTGCCTGTCCCATAAAATAATCATAACACAAGATTTGATCCGACAGTCCAGGGCGATCTAGACGTTTCTTGGTAAATAGCTTGCTTACCGATGCTCCAGTTGGTGGCTATGTCCTGCGAACATGGGCTGTTGGCAAAGATATAAAAAATTCCTGGCCCCAGAAAACAGGTTTCGTGGAAATCCTTGGTCCACATTGTAGTTGCTCCGGAGCATAAACTATCCGGCCGGGTGAGAGTGACGGAAAACGGGTTTGCCAGGCTATTTGACCCCGAGCAAGCCGGGTTGGCGCTGGTATAGATCAGCTGGTCGCCGACGTCGTCGTCGTTGGTATCAAGAAGCACCCGGAAAATTGGCTTGACATAGGGCTGCGGCGCACCCCCACCGCCACCGGGTGTGGGAGTGGGGCCTGATCCCGGCGCCGCACAGCAGTTACCGGTGGTAGTGCAGCCGTAGGGCACGCAGTAAGCTTCTGCCCCGATTAAAACTAGTTCACAATATGCACCTGTGTCATTGCTTGAGCAGATCTGGTATTCGCAGTTTGGGTTGCAAGATACAGTCTTTTGGTATGCAAATTGCGGAGTCCCGCAGGTGTATGTTTTTGTTGTTTCTGAATAATCAGGATCATTGCAAATTTTCTTGTCCACGACCGCCGATCCCCAGCAGTACCAGGGGTCAACGCATACATCCGCCCTGGCTGGAGATGCCCCGGGGGACAAAGCTCCGAAAACCAACACCAAACCAAGCGCCAGGAGGATCTTACGCGCTTGTAGCCTGCCTTTTCTCATAGCCTGTCCTCTCTCGGCCTCTGGCCGTTGACCTGGACGGTGTATTTGAGCTGAAGTCCCTCTCCACCCTTTCCCAAAGTTCCAATAAGCCATCTCTCTCCCGGATCCTCGCCCTGGTATGGAGTGCCCATTGACCTTATGGCCTGTTCAAACTCTTCTGCCGTGACCGGCCCGGCCCCGCTTTCGCCAATCCGCCGGCAGATAGCTGGCTCTGGATTTGCGGTTTTGAGGCATTCGCCCTCAGATGCGAGGGCGCTGATCCCGATTGAGGCCGGAAGCTCTCTGGACGAGGCTTTGATATAGGAGAGGATTTCCCCGGCTTTCTCCCGCAGCTTCTCGTCTATCCCGGTGCCGTAGGGGATGGTCAGGCCTTTTCCCTCGGCAAAATCAAAAGATGTTTTGGCCATCCGGTCGATATGGGTTTTGAAAATCCGCCCGTCGCTAAATCTGAAATAGCCGATGACCCCTTGGGGGCTCAAGTTATACGAGATCAGCCTGGCCCTGATAAATATGCTCACCCCTTGGGCTATGCCCAATTCCTGGGCTTTGCCGCCAAATGTCTCCCAGATGGTGTTGTTGAGGCGGTTGGGAGGCGTTATTTGGGCGGGCTTTCGGGGCAAAACCACCGCATTGGCGTATACCAAAGCCAAAATGATGATGGTGAGAAGGAAAGTGATTGCAATATGCGCCTTTTTGAAAATTTTCATAGGTGCGGTTTTATGTCCAGTATACCCAAAGCGCCCCCCGCGATGCAATATGCCGCCGGGTTTTATCCCGGCAGTTCTTGGGGTGTCTGACTGCTTTATGATTTGGAAAGTTTTTTGGTTGGCGAGGTTTTTCCCGGCTCTAGCGTCCGGTTATGCTTATAAGCAGGCCGTCCTGATCTGGATCGGGAATTTGCGACAGCGCCTGCCAGGATTTGTCTTTGGGGATTTGGGCGATGAAGCTCTTGACCGCTGTTTCAAGCTTGGCCGGGTTGTCGGGTGAATATAAGCCGTCTATAAACATAATGCACACGTCTTTTATTGCTGAATGATTTTTGCAGTCTTCTGTGGTTGCAAAAGCATAAAATATAATACCTGGCCTCTGTTGGCTTTGAAGCATGCCGTCTAGAATCGCCCGGGCTTCCTGGGCTTCTTTCTGGGTGATTTTCCTTCCGTAAAATTTCAGGGACTTGCCGGCTACCGCAGCGTCCGTGTCTTTGTTGATCCTGTGAACCTGTGTTTTCAAAACCTGTGAGGGGGTAAGCTGAAGATATACATATACGGCAGTATCCCGGATTTCATAGCCCAGCAGGCGGCCGCTGATATTTGCAAACATATGATTTATCTTCTTGTCGACGTGGACTTCAAAATCTGATGTGTCAAATTTGAAATCGCTCCACTCTTCGACGTTGCGGATGTTATAAATGGGCTCGGTCAGGTACGCTTCGGTCGTCGCCGTAGGCGATGGCTCCGGGGTGGGGGTCTCCGTCGGGATGGGGGTGGGGGGCAGCGGCTCCCAGGCGCTGGTGAGCTGGTTGTAGAAGACTTCTTGACCATCTTTGATGACAGACTGGGCGCTAAAGGCCACGTTTTCGTCTTCGGTGAAAACAATCGGTATGATCTTTATGCTTCCGTCCGGCATGAGTTTTGCACCAACCAGCGCCGGGTCTTTGCCTGGCGCGTGGTAAACTCCGACCAGGTCAGCCAGGTCCGTGGGTAGGGAGGCGGGGACCTTGAGCGCCGGTCCGCCGTGGTTGGTGTAGGTGTTCCACGCGCCATCGGAATTTGAGAATGAATAGATGGCAAGCTCGCCGGTCGCAGGGTTCGGGTAAGCAATGGCCTCCAGGTGGGGCAGGACGAGCTGGTCGCCGTTGATCCGGCCGAGCTCGAGGCCATCCGGGGAGAGTGGGAGCAGGTCGCGCTCCCGGAAGGGGGCGAGGTCCAATTCGGCGCTCAAAACCGGCTCGCCGCCGGGATCGTCGGTGTAGCTGGCGGGCAGGTAGCCATCCTGCCGGGCGGAGTCAAGCGCTTGTTCGAACAGGCTGGATGGGTCGGGGGTGGCGGTTGGCGCCGGGCTGGGCGTAGATTGCTCGCTTTGGGTAGGTAAGACAGGGATCTGGGTCGTGGTGCAAGCTGTCGCCAGTAAGATGGCGATCAGGGTTAACCAAAGACACACGGATCGCATAAGTCCCTCCTTAGCTGCTGATTAGGAGCAATTTTTCGCCAAGCTGGTTGAGTTGGGAGAGATAGATTTCTTTCTGTGGAGGGTGAATCCAGCGTACGACTTCCCAATCACCTGGGGTAGCACTGCATAGGAGGCGCGCCAGGTCTGCTGGGAAAATTCCGGCAGCTTTGCTTTCTGCACTTTTGATTGCCTGGTCCAGGGATAAGTTGAGGTTGGTGCAAAAACCCCAAATATCTGCCAGGTCTTTGGGTTACTGGCGATCGATCAGGGCTGTAATTTTGTTGGCCAGGATATTCTCAGCACTGTCCAGCCTGCCTAGTACTGGGTGTTCCACAATTTTCCCAACATGAGCAGGGACATCGTTGATCCACTCCAGCTTGAGCTCAACACGTGCCCGGCTAACGATCATCCGGCAAAACCGTTCTTCTTTCAACAATACCTGCAGAGAGAGTTCCTGCACCTGCCCCAAAGACTTAATGATTCGTTCGATCCACAAACCGAAGAGGGGATCATCATTGGTGAAAAAATCCAGATCATCGGAGAAGCGGTGGTTTAGATAGCCCCGCGAGGCTGCAGTGCCACCGGAGAGGTAAAAACCACTTTCAATCTGGCTGCAAATCGCCAAAATGCTATCTTGAAATGAATAGAAAGTATCAAAATAGAATTCGTGATTAACCATGCAGTAATTCCGGGTGTTTATCGGTCAGCCACTCGACCAGGAAATCCAGGCCGCGTTTCCGGCTCTCTGAGCGGATGCGTTTTCGCCAGCGCGGCCAGTTTTGAACCAGGCGGGGGAAGCCTATTAGTCGCACAATGTCTTCATATGGGGCGTATTCAATCAGCCGCTGAGCCGCCCAGTCTTGATCCAGGCGCCCAAAAGTTAGTTTTCCGTCCAGGATAGATAGAAATTGGTCCTGATTGAGATCATAATCCCAAATATAAGAAACTCGCCCAGCAGTGCTCATGCTTTGATTATACCCCGATAGCTTATCGGCCCGGCGATTTTCCAGTACAGTACACGCAAAAAAGACGGGCTGTCTAAAAAGTCCCTGCATTGTCATTTCTTCTACAACAGAATGGTGGTCGTGCGGAGCACGACCACCAATATGTTGTATAATCAAAAAAAAATGGGCTGTCCAAAAGCTCTTTTTGGACAGCCCCACACAAACGCCTCAAATAACAGTAAATGGCTATTTGAGAAATTTAT
>CAZAGA010000317.1:0-4233 GCA_964484335.1 uncultured Anaerolineaceae bacterium | reverse complement strand
CGGTGGCCGGTCGGCAGCATCCCGCTGGTGTAGCGATCCTCGCCCCATGCCTTGTACAGAACCTTGCTCTGCAGTCCCCCGCTGCTCGTCGCCGCCACGCTGGTCGAACCCAGGTGGTCTCCCAGCAGATAATACAGGGTGCTTCCTACCCGCATGGCAACCCTTACGCCCCCGGCGTAGTAATAGCGTTTCATGGTACTGATACTGCCGGTCCACTCCAAATAATTGCCGATATAAGTGGTGGTGACCCCGCCCACCGTGCCCTTGACCCGGTTCCCATCCCCATCGTAAACAAACTCAGCCAGCGTCGTCGTTCCCTGCTTCACCGCCTTCAGGCGGTTCTCCTCGTCGTATTCCAGCGTGGTGGTCACCCCGCCGATGATCCGCTGGATCTGGTTGCCGTTGGCGTCATACTGGTAGCTGCTGCCGTTCGAGGCGCTGGCCACGGCGTGCGGGTGCTCCATATCGTACGTGTAGGTTATCTCACCCTTGCTGGCCAGGTTGCCGGTCGCCGTGGCGTAGGTGTAGTCCTCCGAGTGCAGCCCGCATTGGAACGCCGAGTTCGAGCGGTTGGAGAAACGCAAGGGGCGCTCCAAGTCGGTGGTGGCGGTGGCCAGGATGCTGCGGGTTGCCCTGTGGCACATCCTCACTAAGGCAGAAGCCGACCGGCACGCCACACCGCAGCAAGTGGCGACGTCGCTCTTCACTCTGGCGCACCGGGTGCGGGTACAGAACCTGCCGGAGGGGCAAACTGCCTTGCAGTTCACCCGCAACCAGCTTGATCGCCTGGGCCTTGCGCAAGAGGTGACCCACATCCCGTGGGGCTCGAAGCGCTTCAAGCTGCCGCCGTCAATGCTGAAGTAGCGCAGCCGGGCGACAACTGAATATCACTTGCGCGTTTCGCCCTCTCGCGAAGCGCCGGTTTCGCGCGCCTTTTTATAAAATTGTTAAAGTTCCGATAGGATTTAAGTTTATCGCTTTCTGATCCATTGCCCGGGCAAGAAGAAAGCGCAGAACATGAGCTCTTCTTGTTGGCTGGGAGCTGGTATAATCCAGACAACCCCCAGAGAGCGGAACAGGACCTTTCCAAATGGCTTGTTTCGCTTTTCATTTAGAAGGGGGTTTCTGATCATGCGATTCAAACCGGTCAACCTGTCTTTGGATAAGATCATCTCTATTTTTGGATAACCTTGCATACCAGAAGTACTGGACATATGTCCCTAAAGCGCTGATCCCAAAAACAAATGGGGCCATGCATAAAATTGGGGAAACCAAAACCACACTCCTAAAATTATCTGTATCTGCCCATACAAATATCCCACTTAAGGCTACTATGAAAAAAAATGAGACGCTCAACCATCCAGCAACAATTAGCGAACGCTTGGTTTGTTCTCCCCTTAGAAGAGGATACTTTACTGTGACGAACTGCCTTATTGCCAGTATCAAGCATCCTAAAGCTAAAACACCCAAGCATAAAATCAGGAGCCAGTGAACGAAGGTATATTTCATCATCTTACATCCAACTCCCCCCGTTTCAGTCTAAACTCCATCTTAATGGGTGGTGGAGAAATAACCCCAAGGTCCCCCAATACTGCTCCTGTCTGGATCAGTAAGGATGGGTAAGCAAGAGGCGATATCCAACCGGCTGTCGTTGCAAAAGTGCTGACCTGACTTGCCGAACCTACAGCCACCTGGCTGTTCATTTCGACGCCTTCTGAGCTAATACCAAGGGTGGACTCAAAACCGGTATCGCCTGATATCAGATCGGAGCCCACTGTGAAGCCTGTGGCAAAAGAAGCTAAAGCATTACCTGCTAATATCAGTGGGCGAACACCTATTTCTGCGGTTGCCCACCCCACAGACGCTCCCGCCGTACCAGTGACTACGGCCATTCCCCCACCAGGAAGCGTTATAGCCACTCCACCAGTGGCTCCAACAACTATTCCTGTCGTGACGATGGCACTCGCTGCAAAATCGATAGCCTCAGCTGCGATATCAAGCCCAAGACCAATGGTCGACATCGCACCAGATACTATATCGCTGGCATTTTTCACCCCCAACTTCCCACCTACCCGATTTACGGCACCGCCTAGACCAAAAGTGCTGACCGAGCAACTGAACCCAGAACTCGAAAATGAACATGGCCAATGGCCATCTGGGTCAATATACTTGACAGGGTTGCCATAACTGTACCCGTAGCGATCCCAATCGATTGGATTGTTCGGGTCCGGGATTATGCTATCCGGTTGAGTGAACCGGCTAAGAGCAGGATCATACCACCTGGCATTGTAGAACATCAGCCCAAAGCCTTCGGTCACCCCCGGCGTCGTGATGTCGTCTGTGTAGTGGTATTGCCCGGTATAGGTGTAGGGCGTCGGCAGGCTAGAGGAAGCGTATCTCGGCTCGCCCCAGGGTTTGTACAACTGGCGGGTTGTGGTCGCATCGCTCACCCGGTACGTGGCGCTGGTCGAGCCCAGGTGGTCCCCGAACAGGTAGGTCAGATCATCCCCCACCCGCAGCGCCAGCCGCCCTCCGCTGGCGGTGTAGTATTTGGTGATCACTCCGCCGGTGCTTTCGTAAACACCCCCGCGCAGGTAATTTCGGCGACACAAACACAAGATATAATATATAGATATTTATCCCACTTTGCAAGAGAAAAAAGCAGGATCTATATTCACACTTTTCACTTGTTAAAGTTCTGTTAGAATCTCTTCCTAGACAGATTGTGATCCAAGGCGATTACCCCAACGGAAGGCGTATAGGTCGGTTTCCAGTTCGTTTGCACCCTAATTAACCTTACTAAAGGTTCAGTTTATCAATAAAAATTCCTAATCTTCTGAACTACCTTTATTGATAATCACCTTCATTATGCGCCCATCTTCGTGGAAAAAGAAAATAATTGAAGTTACGCCGTCTCCTCTTAAATCATACTCGCTAACGAAATATTTACTACCATCGCCTAAAGTTATGAGTGGCTCTAATTTAGACTGATATTTTCCAATTTTTGCCTGAACATCTTTGTAAGTCGTGGTATTGGATTTGATCTCATCAAAAAAATCCGGTGCATAGATGGGTCTTGTATTATTACACAATTTATCAGACGAGTTAATAGAAAAAATTTTACACAATTCTTCAATTGTTAGTTGATCAAGCGGAGTTGTCTGCTGACGCCAGTCAGCTCTATTGAGAAAGCCGTAATATAGTTTTGTTCCCAACATTGTTGAAGGTAAACACCATCCGATAATGATTAGGAAGGCCATTGCAATACCGAAGATTGCCCACTTTATAGTTACTCGCCTCATTTGCTTACATCCTGTAATAGCCAACTTTCTAAAGGTGAGTATGGCAGTCTTCCTGCAGAGGTTAAACCAGGAGTTGCCTTTGGACCAAGTGTTTGTAGAATGAAATCCCCTAGTTGCGATAAGGTAACCGAACCAGTAGTAACTTGCCATCCGATAAATATACCGGCCTCAGCTAATTGAAAATCTTCCCAGCTAGACCCACCAGCTAATGGGAGTTCGTGTACGTAATTAGCTACAGTCGCTGAATATCCACCTAAAATTCCCTCTGCTATATTATCTGGTGAGGCTGTTTCAACAATATAAGCCCAAGTATGGTACACCTGATTCCGATAATCTCGAAAATCAGGATGAAACCCTGTATCCTTAAAATCTAGTACAGGGCCGTTCGGAGATCGGTAAGCAGTCCATAAGCTTCCTGGTCCCTGAACCTGATCTCCAAGGAATAGCAAGCTTAGGCTTTTTGCCATCTGATCCCAGTCACGCCCATATAATCTATGGGCAAAATCCACAATTCCTGCCATGGCTTCAAGATCATCCACTCCTTCGTTTTTTTGGAGTAATGTGTCTGCCCTTTTTAATAGTGCAGAGAGCTTCCAGTCACAACCTTCTGTATCATTTTCTCCTTCGCATGGTTTATGACCACTTGGGTCAATATACTTGACAGGGTTACCATAACTGTACTCATAACGATTCCAGCCGAGTGGGTTGTAGAGGTCTGGGATGAGCGTATCCGGCTGGTTGAACTGCATTATACTAGGGTCATACCACCTGGCATTGTAGAACATCAGTCCAAAGCCTTCAGTCGTCCCAGGTGTGGCAAGATCATCCAGGTAGTGGTATTGCCCGGTATAGGTGTACGGCGTCGGCAGGCTGGAAGAAGCGTATCTCGGCTCGCCCCAGGGTTTGTACAACTGGCGGGTTGTGGTCGCAT
>CAZAGA010000316.1:0-4247 GCA_964484335.1 uncultured Anaerolineaceae bacterium | reverse complement strand
TCCCAGATCGCTTTGCGCGCAGCCCGCGCAAACGCCTGCCAAAAGGTATTCAATTTAAGTCCTGGGGCTCCCCACCAGAAGAGCAGGGCTTTCAAGGTGGCGATCTGTACGGCGTGGCGGACCGGCTGGATTACCTGAAGGATCTTGGTATCAATGCGATTTATTTGAACCCAATTTTTTCTGCGGCGGCGAACCATCGTTATAACGCCTATGACTATATGGAAGTGGACCCGCTGCTAGGCGGCAATACTGCCTTGCGCGTTTTGCTTGATGAAGCGCACCAGCGCGGGATCCGGATCGTCCTGGATGGGGTTTTCAACCACTGCGGGCGAGGTTTTTGGCCTTTTCATCACCTGTTGGAGAACGGCTCGCTTTCGCCATATGCCGATTGGTTCATCGTGCATGGCTACCCCTTGCATGCTTATCCGGAGGCGGGCAGCCGGGCGGCGAAAACCGCCCCGAATTATTCCTCCTGGTGGGAAATCCGAGACCTACCAAAGCTCAATACCAATAACCCAGGGGTGCGCGAGTATTTATTTAATGTTACCCGGTATTGGCTGGAGTTTGGAATTGATGGCTGGCGGTTGGATGTCCCGGAAGAAATCAACGATGACAGCTTCTGGCGCGAATTCCGCCGGGTGGTCAAGGGCGCCAACCCGGAGGCTTATATTGTCGGTGAAATCTGGCACCCAGCTCAGCGCCACCTGCAGGGCGATATGTTTGATGCCGTTATGAATTACATCATCACCCAGCCGCTGCTAAGCTTCTTCGGTGGTGAGCGGCTGAACACGACCTGGAAGCATGCGGAGCTCAAGCTGCGCCGAATGGATGCCCAGGAATTTGGGCGGGAAATCGAGGCGATGTGGCGGCTGTACGATTGGCAGATTCATTTTGCGCAGCTCAATATGCTGGATAGCCATGATATGCCGCGCGCCTTGTGGCTGCTAGGTGAGGATAAAGCTGCCCTGCGCCTGGCGGTGCTCTGCCAGATGACCATGCCGGGCGCGCCCTGTGTTTATTACGGAGATGAAATTGGCCTGTCTGGCGGCGGTGACCCATATTGCCGGGCCGCTTTTCCCTGGCAAAATGAAGCCGGCTGGGACAAGGATCTGCTGGCGTTTTACCGCTCGGTCATCGCGCTGCGCAAGGCTTATCCGGCGCTGCGGACCGGAGACTATGCCCTGCTGCAAGCGGAGGGCAATACATTGGCCTACAGCCGCAGGTTAGGCGGTCAATCGCTGATTGCGGCTTTCAATGCCGGCGGGACTCCGGTCCAGTTTTCGATTTCAGCCGGAGCGCTGCGGGACTTTTCGGCGCAAGATTTTCGAATAGCTTGGCCGGAGGTAACCCAGGCCAGGCTGCAGGTGCGCGAAGGCGGGCTGCACCTGGAATTGCCAGCCCAGAGCGGGCTGGTTTTGGCGGCTGGAGTGCCCTAAATGGTCGAAATCCGGGACTACATGTTCGGCGATAACATCCTGCCAGAGAAACGCCTGGCGGCGCAGCGGGCCTCCCTGGCAGGGATTCAGCATGGCTTTGATGCTTTTCCGCCGCGCCCGCGCTCGGACCAGGCGATTCGCCTGCGAGCGACTACCTCCAGCGACCAGCCCATCCAGGCTGTGGAGGTTTTCTACACCCTGGATGGCTCGGTCCCAATTCCCGGTAACTGCGCCTCGCTGGCTTTCCAAGCAGTGGGCGTGGATTGGGAAGCGGTGGATTGGAAATACATCACCCGCTGGGAAGCGGTGCTGCCGCCTCCGGCGGATGGGGTGCTAATCCGTTACCGGATCGGTGGCAGGCTGGGCGGTGGCGGCTGGGTTTTTGCCGATAACCAATCGGATAACCCGGCCCAGGCGACCAACTTTGCCCTGTGGGTCAACGATCTTCCGGCGCCGGCCTGGGTGCGAACTGCCCAGGTCTATCATGTGTTTATTGACCGTTTCAACCCGGGAAGCGGGCGAACCTGGAACAAGCCGGAGCGGCTGGATGGCTTCTTCGGCGGGACAATCCGGGGCGTCGAGGAGAAGCTGGGGTATATCCAGGACCTGGGCTACAACACGATCTGGCTATCGCCGTTTTTTGTCAGCCCCAGCCACCACGGGTACGATGCGGTGGACATGTACCAGGTGGAACCCCGCTTGGGGACGAATGAAGATCTTTACCGCCTGATCGATACCGCCCACCAGCGCGGGATGCGTTTGATTCTGGATTTTGTCGCCAACCACTGGTCGAACCTGCACCCGAGCCTGCAAGCTGCCATAGCGGATCGATCCAGCGAATTTTACGACTGGTACTTGTGGAAGAAATGGCCGGATGAATACGAAGGCTTTTTCGGGGTCAAGGAGATGCCCAAGTTGAACCTGGCTTTGGGCAGCCCGGCGCGCCAGTACCTGCTGGATTGCGCTCGTTTCTGGCTGGAAAAGGGGTTTGATGGTTACCGCCTGGATTTTGCTTACGGCCCACCACTCGATTTCTGGGTCGATTTCCGGCGCGCCTGCAAGGAAACCCGGCCGGACTGCTGGCTGTTTGGCGAGGTGATTCACAGCGCCCCGGCCCAGCGCGCCTTCGCGCCAGCCTTCGATGGGATGATCGACTTTTTGCTGGCTGAGGCAGTGCGCCAGACCTTCGGTTATGGGCATTGGCGGTTAGACGCGTTTGAGGCTTACCTGACTGCGCATGAAGCGTATTTTGAAAGCTGGTTTGACCGGCTGACCATCCTGGACAACCATGACATGAATCGTTTCCTGTTTCTGACCAGGGATGAACCGCGCCGCCTGAAGCTGGCCGCGCTGCTGTTGTATACACTGGCGGGCAACCCGATCAACTATTATGGCACTGAAGCAGGAGTGACCCAGGAGCGCCCAACCCATTACGGTGGGCATGGCTACTTCGAAGAAGCGCGCCTGCCAATGGGTTGGGGGAATGAAGCGGATCCAGATCTGCTGCGAACTTTCCGGGTCCTAACCCGCCTGCGCCAGGATGCGCCGGCCCTGCGTCATGGTGCACGCCGGACCGTGCACCTGGATGCAGTCCAGGCGACTTATGCTTACCTGCGCCAACTGGATGGCGATGCCTGGCTGGTCGCCATGAACCTGAGTGAAGAAGCTCGCACACTGGTTTTACCAGGCCTGGGGTTGCAAGAGGTTCAGAATGTCCTGGCGGAGGCTTTTCCAGGCGCGAAATTCGATACCCAAGCAGAGCAACTGGTGATCCAGCTTCCGCCGCTCAGCGGTGCTCTGTTATGTGGCGGCTTGCCAGGCGGAATTAAAGTGAGAGGTTGATGATGAAAAACCTGTTCAAGATTCTGTTCATTGCAGTACTGCTGGCCTCGACCGGTTGCCAGGTGAAAACACCTGCCCCGATCACGCCAACGGTCCTGGCAACCGAGGCGGCTGTCACCCTTGCCTCGACCCAGGCGCCGGCCCAGTCTACCGCCACGGAAGCGGCCCAGGCGACCGAGGCAACGGGCGAACAACCTCAAGTTGGCTATTGGTGGAACGAGGCCGTCTTTTACGAAGTCTTTGTACGCAGCTTCAAGGACTCGGATGGTGATGGGGTCGGCGACTTTAACGGATTGATCGAGCAGCTGGATTACCTGAATGACGGTGACCCGGCTACAACCACCGACCTGGGAATCAGCGGGATCTGGTTGATGCCAATTACCGAATCGCCCAGTTACCATGGCTATGATGTCGTGGACTATTACGCCGTTGACCAAGAATATGGCACGCAAGAAGATTTCAAGCGTCTGGTGGATGAAGCCCACCAGCGCGGCATCCGGGTGATTGTTGACCTGGTGATCAACCATACTGGCCGGGATAATCCCTGGTTTCAGGCCTCGGCGCAGGGCGACCCGGAGTATCGCGATTGGTACCTGTGGGAGGATGAAGATCCAAAATACCCTGGCCCGTGGGGACAGATTGTCTGGCATCCACTGGGCGAGGACTATTATTACGGAGTCTTCTGGGATGGGATGCCTGACTTGAACCTGGAAAACCCAGAAGTAACCGAAGAGATTTTCAACATTACCCGCTTCTGGCTGGAGGATATGAATGTGGATGGCTTCCGGATGGATGCCATCCGGCACTTGATTGAGAAGGGCAAGGTCCAAGAGAACACGCGCGAGACCCACGCCTGGCTGCAGGCCTTCCACCAGGAATATAAAAGCATCGACCCACAAGCTTTCACGGTAGGTGAGGCCTGGACTTCGACCGACCAGGTCTTGGATTATATTGGCGATGAAATGGATA
>CAZAGA010000315.1:0-4254 GCA_964484335.1 uncultured Anaerolineaceae bacterium | reverse complement strand
ATCCATTGGATGGACAGTCGCTAAAGACATTTTTAGAAGCCGGGTTGGCCTGGCTGCGCACCAACCAGGCAACTGTCAACGCGTTGAACGTTTTTCCAGTTCCTGATGGCGATACCGGCACCAATATGGTGCTGACGATGCAAGCGGCTTATGATGAAGTCGCTAACTCGTCTGAACGGAATTGCGGGAAAATGGCACATGCTATCGCCCACGGCGCGCTGATGGGGGCACGTGGCAACAGTGGCGTCATCCTCTCCCAATTATGGCGCGGCTTTGCGCGTGCCCTGGATAACCTGGATACACTGGATGCCAAAAACTGGACCCTAGCCCTGGCAGCTTCTCGCGACACAGCCTATAAAGGTGTTGTCCGGCCAGTTGAAGGTACCATCCTGACGGTTTCTAAAGATATCGCCACGGCCGCTGAAACCCAGCTCGCCAATTCACAAGACATGGAAGAAATGTTAGCCGCGATTGTTGAAGCGGCTGACCAGTCCGTACAGCGTACTCCCGACCTGCTGCCGGTCTTGCGCGACGCAGGCGTGGTTGACTCAGGTGGTAAGGGATTATTCTTCATCCTGGAAGGTTTCTTGCGCTTTTTGCGCGGTCAATCTCTTGAAATCGCCGCCAGCGTCGTCCAACCGCTGGCAGAAATGAACTTAGAAAACGCAATGGAAGCGATCGAACCCGGTCAGGATTATGAAGTTGTCGTCGATTTCCGCCCATTTGAGGCGTTGGATTTACCGGTATTTTATAGCACTCTAGAAGAAATGGGTACCTCGATCCAGGTCGGTGAGGGAGATGGTATGTACCGGATGCACATCCATGTCCCATTGGATAAGCGCTACACTCCGATCGACTACGTCATGACCGTTGGAACGATCACTAAAGTTGCCATGGAAAACCTGGTAGCGCAGATGGAAGCACGCGAGGAACCCTGCGGGGGCGCGGGAAAGTACAATTACGCGCCGCTTGAGCCGGGCCAAATTGCTGTGATTGCTGTAGCCCCTGGTGCTGGTATCGCCCGTGTATTTGCCAGCCTGGGAGCAGCTGGAATCGTCGAGGGAGGGCAGACGATGAATCCGAGCACCCAAGAAATTATCCATTCATTCGAGAACCTGCCTACCGATAAAATCATTCTGCTGCCAAACAACAAGAACATCATCCTGGCTGGGAAAACTGCTGCCGAGCTGACAGTGAAAAATGTGGCGGTTATTCCAAGCCGCACCGTACCACAAGGCCTGGCAGCGATGATGCGCCTGGTCCCGGATGGAGATTTCGATAGCGTTGTGGAAGAAATGAATGAAGCCCTGGAAGAAGTAGAAACCGGCGAGATTACGATTGCCACCCGCAATGTCGAAATCGACGGCGTGGAAGTCCAGGAAGGTCAAATCATTGCCCTACTAAATGGCAAATTAGTTCTTTCTACATCAGACCTAGACAGCGCCTGCCTCGGCCTCTTGGAAAAAGCCCACGCCGACCATTTTGAACTGATCACGATGTTCTACGGTAACAATATCGCCAAGCCAGAAGTATTCCGCATTGCTGACTTGGTCCGGGCGCAGTACCCAAAGCAAGAAGTTGAAATACAAGAAGGCTGCCAACCACATTATCAGTTTATTATTGCGATAGAGTAAACCATCCAATGACCGCCTCGATTGCGATTGTCACCGACAGCACATCCGATATCCCGCCTGACATGGCTGCGCAATACCAGATCCATGTTGTGCCAAACTTGATGGTTATTGCCGGAAAAAGCTACGAAGATGGGCGAGGTATCTCCCGAGATGAATTTTACCGGCGGCTGCCCGGGATGAAAGAAATCCCAACCACCGCAACAGCTTCTGCGGGGACCTACGAGGCATTATACGAGGACCTGCTCAGCAAAGGCGCCAAGCATGTCGTCTCAATCCATGCCCCTGCCGCTCTGAGTGGGATTATAAACGCGGCATCGGCGGCGGCTAACCGCTTTGGGGAACGGATCAAAGTACTTGATAGCGGACAATTGTCCCTCGGGCTGGGTTTCCAAGCTTTGGCGGCGGCAGAAGCTGCCCTTCAGGAAGCTACCCTAGACCAGGTACTCCAACTCCTGGACTCTGTATACCACCGAGCGCACGTGATAGCAATGTTGGATACACTGGAGTATGTGCGCCGCAGCGGGAGAGTCTCCTGGGCACGCGCCCGATTAGGCAACCTGTTGAGCATCAAGCCTTTTATTGAGGTCCAGCGTGGCAAGGTCCTCAGCATTGGCGAGACTCGCACCCGTCGGAAAGGCATCGAGCGCCTCAGGCGCTTGCTCATCCAGATGAGTCCATTTGAGCGCCTGGGCATTTTACACTCAAATGCCGAAGCCGATGCGCTGGCATTCCTGGAGGAACTCAAGTTTCAACTGGAATTGCCTGCCTTGGTTCCCGTTGTAAATATTACGACGATTGTCGGCGTACACGTTGGTCCGAGTGGGCTGGGGTTTGCAGCGATCGCCAAATCTTGAGCCTCTCGATCGCTCTACCCTGGTAAAATTATCCCTGATGAAACCTTCCCTCGAAAAACTGTATAAATTCTTTAAACTTGAAATTGACCGCAACTACGATAACCATGCTGTCATGGGTGGTTTGGAGCGGATGCTGGGCCGATGGGAGCATGAAGCCCGGGCGGATGGCATTCCAGAAGACCTGGTCCAGTTCGTCCTAGGACGAATTCAGGATTATTCGCGCCTTTCAACCGTTTCGCGCGCCGAGACTCTCGAGGGGGTTTGGAAGCGCATCCAGCGCAGCCTAAACCTTAGCGAAACCCTGCCTCGGGCAGCTAAGATCGAGCCTAAAGAAAATGAACCCATTCACCAACCCGAACCCCCTACGCCCGATTCGGAAGACGAACTGCCAGACCAGTCAGCCACCCAGGAGGGTGACCTGAATGAGGTGGCTTTAAAAACAGAAACGGAATCAGGTGAAGCTGAGCTGCAAGCTGAGCAGGTAGAAGAAATCCTTGCACCGCCGGTCACAGCCAATAAGCTGGCAACTTCTGTCCCAAGCGTGGTCAAGGATATTGATCCGGGCGGAGTTAGCGCACCGGTAACTGTGTTAAAAGGAATTGGCCCGCATAATGCCCAAAACCTGGCTCGCTTGAACTTATTCACCCTGCGTGATCTATTATTCTATTTACCTCGCAGATATGATGACTATTCAAGGATGAAGCCAATCAACCGCCTAGTATATGGCGAAGAGGTAACTGTAATTGGCACTGTTCAATCGATCCACATGCGGCCTCCCCGTGGCCTTAAAGAACCGGTCGTAGAAGCAGTGGTCAGCGATGGTAGCGGCACATTACGGATCACCTGGTTCAATCAACCCTACATCGCCCGCCGCCTGCACAGCGGTGCGCAGATCGTTCTCTCTGGAAAGATCGACCAATACCTGGGACGATTGGTCATGACCAACCCAGAAATGGAAACTCTGGAGCAGCAGCAACTTAACACCAACCGGATTGTGCCGGTTTATTCATTGTCCGGCAAGATCACCCAGCACTGGCTGCGCCGGACAATGAATCAGGTGGTCATGTATTGGGCGCCACGTCTGAAGGATCCGCTGCCGGAAGACATCCGCCGCTCAGCCAAATTGATGGATCTTTCGACCGCCCTGATGCAAATCCACTTTCCAGATTCTTGGGAGGCACTGAAAAGTGCTCGCCAACGATTGGCGTTCGAGGAGATCCTGCTGCTCCAGCTTGGTGTGCTACTCCAAAAGCGAGCCTGGATGGAACGCAGCGCCCATCGTTTTTACGTTGATCCCGAATGGCTGCAGATGCAAATCAGCCGCTTGCCATACCGCCTGACCAACGCCCAACAAAAGGCCATCCAGGACATCCAGAACGACCTAGCCTCCGGCCAACCGGCCAATCGTCTGCTTCAAGGCGACGTTGGCTCTGGTAAAACTTTGGTAGCGGCCCTTGCTGTTGCGATCGTTGTCCAGGCTGGCGCTCAAGTGGCATTAATGGCCCCGACCAGCATCCTGGCTGAACAGCATTACCGCAGCATGCTCCGTTTGTTGGCTGAGACGATCGAGTCAAGCGAACCCGAATCACTCGCAGGACAGGAAAACGGGGAAGAAATTGAAGCAGGATCGTCTGCAACGGTGGAGGTGGCCTCCATGACACCGCCGCCGCCCTTGCGCTCAGAAGAAATCCGTTTGCTGGTAGGCGCAACCCCGGAGGTCGAAAAACGCCAGATTCGAGAGCAGCTTGCCAACGGAGAAATCAAGC
>CAZAGA010000314.1:0-4280 GCA_964484335.1 uncultured Anaerolineaceae bacterium | reverse complement strand
TTTTGGATGCCGCCCTTGACGAGCATGTTCGAGAGCTCGATCACCGACGAACCGGTGGCAATTTCATCATCGTAAATCAGGGCTTGCTGGTAGCCTTCCACCTGGCGCAGGATCGATGGGCTGATCACCACCCGGGTATCCGAGATGCGTCGCTTTTCAGCGGCAGCCACGGCGAACCCCAAGCGGGTGGCGAAGCGCGTTGCCGCGGTAGCCCGGCCCATATCCGGCGAGACGATCACCGTGGTCTCCGGATCGAACTTTTTCTCCAGGATGTAGCGCACGAACAGCGGCCGGGCGGTCAGCGGGTCGGTCGGGACGCTGAAGAAGCCGTGCACCTGGGGCGAATGCAGGGTCATTGTCATGACATGGGTTGCCCCGGAGGTCTGGAGCAGGTCGGCAATCAGCCGGGCGGTGATCGAGATACGCGGCTGGTCTTTCTTGTCCGAGCGGGCGTAGGAGTAATACGGGATGATGGCGTGGACTTCGCGCGCCCCGGCGCCACGGGCGATGTCGAGCATCATCAGCAGCTCGAGCAGGTTATCGCTGACCGGGCGCACCAGCGACTGCAAGATAAACACCACCCGGCCGCGCACGCTGGCGCCGAGCTGGATTTGCAGGTTATCGTTGCTATAGCGTCCAAAACAAGTTGGGTCGAGCGGGATTTTGAGATACTCGGTGATCTCAGTCGCCAATTCTGGATGGGACTGACCGCTGAAGAAGCGCACATCCATGGGATCGATTTGCGTCATTCTTGCCCTCCCGAAGCTTGATGATTGGTTTAAGTTTATTTTACCTCAGTTATAATATTGTCCATGCTTCCGGAACGTGAAGAACCGATTTTGGTTGGACTGGTTTCCGATTTGATTTTCCAGGTCAAGATCGAAGCGGTCGCGGTCTCTTTAGGTTACCTGGTGCGTTGGATCGAACGGCCGGCGGCGCTGGAGACCGGCGGTGAGACGGGCGATTCGTCCGGCTGGCTGGTGGAGCAGCTCTCGCGCTGGCAGCCAGCCCTGGTGCTGGTCGATCTGTCCAGTGCAGAGATCCCCTGGCGGAGCTGGCTGGCCCGGATGAAGAGCGACCCGGCTACCCGGCGCATCCCGGTGATTGCTTATGGCTCGCACGTCGCCGCCGAGGGGCTCCAGGCGGCGCGTTCGGCCGGGGCTGACCTGGTGACCGCTCGCTCGCACCTGGCAGCTGAACTGCCCGAGCTGATCGCCCGCTACGCCCGCCAGGTGGACCAAGTAGCCATTCAAGCGGCCTGCCAGGGGGCACTCTCCGCGCTGGCCGTGCGCGGCCTGGAGCTGTTCAACCACGGCGAGTATTTTGAAGCCCACGAGCTGCTCGAGCTGGCCTGGAACGAAGAACGCGGCCCGGCGCGCGAGCTTTACCGGGCGATCCTACAGGCTGCGGTGGCCTACCTGCAGATTGAGCGCGGCAACTATAACGGCGCGCTGAAGATGTTCCAGCGCCTACGCCAGTGGATCAACCCACTGCCGGAAGAATGTCGCGGGGTGGCCGTCGGGCGGCTGCGCCAGGACGCCGAAACCGCCTACGCCCACTTGCTCGAGCTGGGGCGTGAGCGAGTCGTAGAATTCGACCGCCGGCTGCTCAAGCCGGTGGAATACAACCAATGAGGTCAAAGCATGGATTTTGTGAAAACGATTGCCAGCCAGCTCAATATCCGGCCTGAGCAAGTCCAGGCGACGGTTGCGCTGTTTGACGCTGAGAATACCATTCCCTTTGTTGCCCGCTACCGGAAGGAAGTCACCGGCGGCCTGGACGAAGAACAATTACGTACCTTGCACGAGCTGCTTCACAAGTTGCGCGCCCTGGAAGAGCGCCGCGAAGCGATCTTGAAATCGATCGCCGAGCAGGAGAAGTTGACCCCCGAGCTGGAGGCCAGCCTGCGAGCAGCCGAGACGCTGACCGCCCTGGAAGATCTCTACCAGCCCTACCGGCCCAAGCGGCGCACCCGGGCAATGATCGCCCGCGAGAAGGGCCTGGCTCCGCTGGCTGAGCTGATCCTGAAACAGCCGCGCGGCGCGCAGGATCTGGCAGCCCTGGCTGCGCCTTTCCTGGGCGAGGCGGTCCCCGATGGCGAGACGGCCTGGGCCGGGGCGCGCGATATCGTCGCCGAGACGATCAGCGATCACGCCGAGGTGCGCCGGGTGACGCGCGCCAAAGCCCTGGGCTATGGCACGCTGGTCTGTGAGAAGATCGAAGAGGCCGAGGACCCGCGCCAGGTGTACGCGCTGTACTACCAGTTCGAGAGCCGGGTCGACCGCCTGAAGCCCTACCAGGCCCTGGCGATCAACCGCGGCGAGGCCGAGAAGGTCTTGCGGGTGAAGGTGGTTGTGCTGGAGCGCGACTGGCGTGGTGCGATCGAGGCGGTCTTCCGGGCCGACCCGCGTTCGGGGTTGGCGGACCAGCTCCAGGCGGCCGTCGAGGATGCCGCGGAGCGCCTGCTGCTCCCGGCGATCGACCGCGATGTACGCCGCGAGTTGAGCGAGAAGGCCGACCTGCACGCGATTAATATCTTTGCTGTCAACCTGCGCGCCCTGCTCAACCAGCCGCCGCTGGCCGGGCAGACCGTGCTGGGCGTCGATCCCGGCTACCGCACCGGCTGCAAGCTGGCGGTGGTCGACCCGACCGGCAAGCTGCTGGGCCTGGGGACGATCTACTTGCACGACAATGAACGCCATCGCTCCGAGGCGCTGCGCACGATGGAAGGCCTGGTCCGTCAGCACGGCGTCAGCCTGGTAGCGATCGGCAATGGCACCGCCTCGCGCGAGACCGAGCAACTGGTCGCCGAGCTGATCAAGCGCCTGGCCGCCGATGGGGTGACCTTACGCTATTTGATGGTGAATGAGGCCGGGGCAAGCGTGTACAGCGCCAGCCCGCTGGCGCGCGCCGAGCTGCCCGAGTTGGATGTCAGCCTGCGCGGGGCGGTCTCGATCGGGCGGCGAGTCCAGGATCCACTGGCCGAGCTGGTCAAGATCGACCCGCAATCGATCGGGGTCGGCCTGTACCAGCACGACGTCGACC
Source organism: uncultured Anaerolineaceae bacterium (assembly GCA_964484335.1). Classification (GTDB taxonomy): domain Bacteria; phylum Chloroflexota; class Anaerolineae; order Anaerolineales; family UBA4823; genus CAZAGA01. Next base: position 1,235 of record CAZAGA010000314.1, on the reverse strand, counting down.
AGAAGCGCCTGGGCGAGGCGCTGGATGGGGTGGTCGAAAGCGTGGTCAACCAGGTCGGGGTGGACGTGAACACCGCCTCGCCGGCTTTGCTGACCCACGTGGCCGGGATCGGTCCCAAGCTGGCCGAGCAGATCGTTATTTACCGCGAGACGGCCGGTCCTTTTCCGAGCCGGGCTCAACTGCGCAAGGTGCCCAAGCTGGGGCCAAAAGCCTTCGAGCAAGCCGCCGGCTTCCTGCGCGTCCGCCAGGGCGAAAATCCGCTCGATGCCAGCGCCATCCATCCGGAGAGCTACCCGGCGGCCGAGCGCCTGCTAAAACTAGCCGGGTTGAGCGTAGCCGACCCGCCGAAATTGCGCAAGGAGGCGCTTGATACGCTGCTGAAGCGCCGCAAGCCGGGCGACCTGGCGGCTGAGCTGGGCGTCGGCGAGCCGACCCTGCTGGATATCGTCGAGCAGTTGATCCGCCCGGGCCGCGACCCGCGCCTGGATCTGCCCAAGCCGGTGCTGCGCTCGGATGTGCTCTCGATGGACGACCTGGCGGTCGGGATGCACCTGAAGGGCACTGTGCGTAATGTCGTTGATTTCGGGGCTTTTGTCGACATCGGCGTCAAGCAGGATGGCCTGCTCCACCGCAGCCAGATGCCACGCGACCTGAGCCTCAAAGTTGGTGATATCATTGAAATCGAAATCGTCAATATCGAAAAAGAACGCAGCCGGATCGGGCTGAAATGGGCAAGCTAAAACATCATTCGAAGGAGAAGCGTGGATGGAAATTCAGGTGATTCAGGGCGATATTCAAACCGTCAAGGTTGACACGATCATTGTCAATTTATTCGAAGGCGTGACCGCCCCGAGCGGGGCGACCGGCGCAGTCGACCAGGCGCTGGATGGGGCGATCAGCGATTTGATCGCCGGCGGCGATTTCAAGGGCAAGGCCGGCGAGGTGGCTGTGCTCTACCCGCGTGGCGCGCTGCCGGCTCGGCGGGTGCTGGTGGCCGGTCTGGGCAAGGCCGAGAGCTTTGACCTGGAAGCGGTGCGCAATGCCTCGGCTGCGGCGGCCAAGAAGGCGCGCGATTTGAGCGCCAAAGTGGTCGGGACGATTATTCACGGCAGCGGGATCGGCGGGTTAGCGGTCCAGGCTGCCGCCCAGGCCACCCTGGAAGGCATGCTGCTGGCACTGTATAGCTACAAAGCGCCCAAGCAAAACGACGAAAAGAAAAATGAGCTCCAGGCGAT
>CAZAGA010000313.1:0-4298 GCA_964484335.1 uncultured Anaerolineaceae bacterium | reverse complement strand
GCGGCGAGTGGGTGGGTTGCTTGTTTGGTACATTTTTCTAACTCCTTTGTTAATCAGGTTGAACAAGTTTGAGTAGTATAGCACGTTTTTTCAGGCTTTTTTGGATAATTTTTCCTTCCGTCCCGGTTGAAGAACAAATAGGTCAGCTAACTTCGGGGCTGGAAGACTGGCTGAACTGGGTCTGGTATAGGTGAGCATATAAACCACCGGCTGCCAGAAGTTCAGCATGGGTACCGCGCTCGACGATCCGGCCGCGATCCAGGACCAAGATCAGGTCGGCAGCCAGGATCGTGCTTAAGCGATGGGCGATGACAATGCTAGTCCGGCCGGCCATGACATGCTTCAAAGCCTCCTGGATCAGGCTTTCTGATTCACTGTCCAGGTGACTGGTTGCTTCGTCCAACACCAGGACCCGCGGGTTTTTCAGAATCACTCGTGCCAGGGCAATTCGCTGTTTCTCTCCGCCACTCAGCCGGTAACCTCGTTCGCCCACGATCGTATCATAGCCATCGGGTAGGTCCTGGATAAAATCATGGATATTCGCCGCCCGAGCCGCAGCCTCGATTTCTGCTTGGGTCGCGTCCAGGCGGGCATACAACAGGTTGGTGCGGATACTGTCATGAAACAAATGAGTTTCCTGGGTGACCATGCCAATTTGGGCGCTCAAACTGGACAAGCTGGCATCGCGTAGTTCCACGCCATCCAGCAGGATGCGTCCGGCGCTTGGGTCATATAGACGAGGGATCAGGTAGGTCAAGGTTGTCTTTCCGGCTCCGGATGGGCCGACCAGGGCGACCAACTGGCCAGGTGCGACGCGAAAGCTGAGCTCCTCAAGCGCAACCGGCCGTGCTTGACTGCGAGTGGTTTCGTCATCTTCTCCGGATTCGGAAGCTAGGTTTGTGATTTTTGAGCGAGCTTGGTGGCCATTTTTCTCGGTCGGCGAGCTTCCTGCCCCAGAGAGCACGGCAGTAACGTTATGCATCTGGCCATAGCGGCGAACCTGGCTGAGCGGACTGGTCTCCTGTGCCTGGTACTGGAAAGTCACCTGGTCAAACACCAGCTCTCCGCGGATGTCTTTTAGCTCGATGGGAGCTGGTTTTTCAGGGATGTCCATCGGCAAGTCGATCACTTCAAATACTCGCTCAAAGCTGACTACTGAGGTTGCAAAGGCGACTGGTGCATTGGCTAACGCCTGGAGCGCCCCATACAACGTAGTCAGGTATGAGCCAAAAGCGACAATGGTACCGATCGTGAAAACCTTTTGAATGACCAGGTAGCCGCCAATACCGTACACCAGGGCTGTACCAATCGCACTAACCAGGCCGATCATCACAAAAAACTGCGATGCCACAACGGCCTGGCGAATTCCGGTATCCCTGACCTGGGCAGCCCGGCTACGGAATCGCTCCACCTCGACCGCATTGCGACCAAATAACTTGACCAGCAAGGCGCCGCCGATGTTTAGAGTTTCATTCATCATCGCATTCATCTGGGCGTTATAGTCCATCTGCTGACGGGCGATGTTCCGTAATTGCACACCCATCCGGCGTGCTGCCAGTATGAATAGGGGGAGAATGAACGCGCTAATTAATGTCAGCCGCCATTCCAGGTTTATCATCACCACCAGTACCGCCACGGTTTGCAAAATGTTGGTGATAATCCCGACCAGGATATTGCTGATCGCATTCTGCGCACCGACCACGTCATTATTCAGCCGGCTCATTAGCTCGCCGACCTTGGTATTGGTGAAAAAGCGCAGCGACATACGCTGCAGGTGGGCGTAAAGCGAGACCCGCAGGTCATAGATCACGCCCTCGCCAATCTGGGCATTCAGCCGTCTTTGGAAAACGTTCAGAATCCCGCTTGTAACCGGGATCAGCAACAATGCCAATGACATACCGGCCAGGCTGCGTAAATTTCCTGTAGGAATAACTTGATCGATCAGGTACCGAAAAATCAGCGGCCCGACCAGGCCGAGGCCGGTCGTCGCCAGGATGAGCCCCAATGTTGCCAGCATCTTCCAATGGTAAGGACGGGCATAGGCTAATACCCGCAGCAGGAGCTGGCGGGTGACTTTAGGCTTTTCGTCCGCTGAGGAGATTCCACTCCACCAACCGCCATGAATCATACACACTTCCTCCAGGTTATAGCTGAAATTTTACCATCGACCTGGAGTGAACTGGCAATTGGCAATCTTTCACCTAGGCTGACCGGGCTTTAGGCGTTACCTTTCACAACCAGCACGGAACAGTTGGCATAATGGACTAATTTGCGCGATACGCTTCCTAATAGCCAGGAACGCATTTCACTGAACCCGCGTGAACCGGCAATGATCAGGTCAATTCCGTGGTCTTTGACGTATTGGATGATCTCGGTTGCAGCGTCGCCGCGCGCTAAGACCGCCACCGGTTCAATACCCGAACATCCCTTGATGAAATTTACTGCCTGTTCCAGGATTGCTTTGCCGCGCGCCTCTTCTTCCTTTAGCCAGGCCTCTTCACTCTCTCTGTCATAGGGTACAGGAGGAAGCATGTCGGGTCCGATGGGCCAGGTGCGGGCAATCAAATCAGGCGCTGGCAATGGAGGCAGGACGTGCATTACCCGCACTTGTGCTCCGGCTGGCAGCGGAAAGCACTGGCAATGAACTTCATGTTCGCCCATAATCGTCCCAGCCAGGTATTCCATCGCCCGGATGCTGGAAATTGAGCCATCGGTGACCAGTAAAACGCGTTGGATTGGGCGATAAGGCGCTCGGACGACCAGGACTGGCTGCTCAGCATATTCGACGATTTGTTGGGCAACCCCTCCAAGCAAAATCCCAAGGGTATGGCGCAGGCCCTTCGCGCCGGCGACGATCAGGTCTGGATGGTGCTCCTGGGCATATTCGATAATCTTTTCTGCTGGGTTGCCCAGCATCAGGTCTGTCTGAACCTGGAACCCTTTTTCACGCAACAATTTGTTGGCTTGTTCCAACGCCGATTCGATCACGGCATGGTTGGACGACTCCCTTGGAATGAGCACGCCAATCGCGGTTACTTTGCTTTCAATGCTTACGGGCAAGTCCCGAAGCAATTGAATCGCTGCCAGAGAATGTTCCGAGCCATCGAAGGCCAATAAGAAGTTTATCGGTCTTGGATTTTTGGATGCGCTCATCTTTTGCCTCCTTTTTGGCTGAGTCCTTTGAAAATCAAAAGGAAACCATTCTACGTCTGGTTCTGCAATTCATTTTGACCCGGCGGAGGGGATTGGGTTTGTTCGGCGCTGGCTTTTAAGAACTCTGCAAGTTGATCGACGACCGCCCGGTTTATGCTGCCAGCCGGGTAGGTGGCTTGGGCATCGAGCTCGCCAGGCAAGCGGTCGGTCAATAATGCCAGGGCTTGATCGATTGTTTCGATCGGCCAGATTAAAAACCGCCCCTCCGATACGGCCTGGACAACTTCTTGGTTCAACATCAGGTGGCGCAAGTTGGCGGTTGGGATAATCACACCCTGCTGGCCAGTCAGACCTTTCTTTTGGCAAATCTTGAAAAAGCCCTCAATTTTTTCGTTTACACCCCCTATAGCCTGGATTTGACCATGCTGGTTGATCGATCCTGTAATGGCCAGGTCCTGGCGAAGCGGGATGTTGGTGAGTGCCGAAAGCAAGCAGATTAGCTCCGCTGCTGAAGCGCTATCTCCCTCCACCTCATCATACGATTGTTCAAAAGTAAGGCTTGCAGTCAGGTTGATCGGACCAAAACGCCCGTAACGGTTCCCCAGGAAACCAGACAAGATCAAAATTCCTTTGGTGTGGATCGGTCCACTCAGCTTGGCCTGGCGCTCGATATCGATGATCCCAGTCCGGCCGGGATATGCTGCCGCGCTGACCCGGCTGGGCCGGCCAAATGCATAATCACCGAGCTGGATAACAGATAAGGCATTGACACGCCCAACCGCCTGGCCAATGGTGTCGATCAGGAAGATATCCTGGACGAACATCTCTTGGATTCGTTCTTCCCACAAATCCTGGCGATAGATACTTTCATCGATGGCTTTTTGAACTGCGCTGGCAGTCACCAGGTTTACAGGCGCTGCCAGGTCTTCGTTTTTCTTTGACCAATAAGCTGCTTCACGGATCAGGTCCGTGATCTTCCCAAAGCGGGTGGAAAGCTTGCTTTGGTCTTCCGCCAGGCGGGAGCTGTACTCAATAATCCGTGCCACGGCGCTGGCATCAAAGGGCGGTAGTTCATTATCAACCACCACTGATTTTACGAATAAGCCATACTCATTCTCGGTTTCGGGTTTACGATCCATCAAAGC
>CAZAGA010000312.1:0-4307 GCA_964484335.1 uncultured Anaerolineaceae bacterium | reverse complement strand
TGCCATCGCGCATCTCGGCCGGGTTCCAGCCCCACATCAGGATCAGCCTGGCGTTCAGCCAGTCCTGGCGCTGGTTGCCGGTCACCAGGGTGCCGTACACGGTGGGCGTGGCGGTATTGATCGCCGCCCAGCTATAGCTATTATAGATCCCCAAGCAGCCGCCGAACAGGTTCATCAACCGCCGGGCGGTGTGGGCGCCGTTCATCTGGTTGTAGGAGCCGGTGCCATACGGTACGAACAGGGCGCTGTTGCCATATTCAGCCTTAACTCGCTGCATTTCGCCGGCTAACCGGTCCAGGGCCGTCTCCCAACTGACTCGCTTGAACTGGCCGGCGCCGCGCGGGCCATCCCGCTCCAGCGGATACTGCAGACGGTCGGGGTGATACTGGCGGCGCAGGTAAGCCCGGCCGCGCGGGCAGGCGCGCAATTGCGGTGCGGCCAGCCGGTCGGGCCGGTCGTCGGTCTCCAGGCGGGTGATTACCCCATCCTGGAGGGTGGCAATCAGCAGGCAGCGCCCGCCGCAGTTATGCGCCGGGCAACCGACTCGCACCTGGCGCGCAGCAGCTGAGTTATTGGCGGTAGATTTCATCTCTGCTCTGTTTTATCAGAAATCTGCTCAACTGGCAACGGTTGCTGCTAAGCCCTGCACGAAGGATTAATCCTGAGAGCCTGTAGTAAGATTAATTGAGCCGCTAAACCGCCTGATTTCACCCAAGGAGGTCATCGCATGAAACGTCTAGTGTTGTTCCTGGCCATCCTCAGTTTATCCTCGCCAACCTGGTTGCCGGGCAATCCTGGCAGCTTGACCGGGATTTCAGCCCAAGACACTCTACCAATTTATCTGCCGTTGGTCCAGGGTGATTATTTGGCTATAGAAATGGTGGAGGTGCCAGCGGGTTCTTTTCAGATGGGCTGTGACCCGGCGCACAATGGCGGTTATCCCTGCCCGGCGGAAGAATTGCCGCTCCATACAGTCTATCTCGATACCTTTTGGATTGATCGTACTGAGGTCACCAATGCTCAGTATGCGCGCTGTGTGGCCGCGGGAGCCTGCCAGCCGCCTTACTACAGTGATTCGTTCAACCGCCCCACTTATTATGGCGATCCGGTTTATGCAAATTACCCGGTGATTTATGTCAGTTATCTGGATGGACGCAATTTTTGCCAGTGGTTAGGTAAACGACTGCCTACCGAAGCAGAGTGGGAAAAAGCTGCGCGTGGCGCTCCAGAGACGCGCGCCTTCCCGTGGGGCGATACAGACCCAGATTGCAGCAAGGCAAACGCCTATCGTGAGTCAACCGACCTATACTGTGTTGGCGATACTGACCAGGTGGGCAGCAGGCCAGTTGGGGCAAGTCCATATGGCGCCCTGGATATGGCTGGAAATGTTTGGGAATGGGTCAATGATTGGTATGACCCTGGCTATTATGCTCTCTCTCCTGACAGCAATCCACAGGGGCCGGATAGCGGGGTATACAAGGTTTTACGCGGTGGAGGCTGGGGTAGCGATTTACGCTATCTACGTGTGGCGACGCGCGGCCTCTTTCCAGGTATCCAGGCTGGCAGTAACGGATTCCGCTGTGCAGTTACCCCTTGAATCTTGATCGAGTGCCTTGTGCATGGTGTAGAAACCCGAGCCAGGGTTGTAGGCCGCTTGCCGGTAGCCCACTCGTTCATACAAGGCCCGGGCGCGTGGGTTGGAGACATGCACCTGCAGCTCGATGGCTGTAATTCCGGGGGGAGGATGGTTTTCCAACCAGGCCAGCGCCTGGGTGCCCAGCCCGGCGCCTTGCCGTTCGGGCTGGATGACCAGCCCCAGCAAGGTGAGAACCGGCTGGCGTACCTCGATCCAGCAGATCCCGACCAGCTCGCCATCCAAGCAGACCCGATAGGCTTTGCCGGTGGCGCGGAAATATTGGCCGAATTGCTCGGCTGTTAGCTCAATCAGGTCGAGCAGTGGATCTAAATAGGTGCTTTTTTGATGGTAGACCAGTTCCAGCAGCGCATCGTAATGTTGGTCTGTTCGGGCAGGTTCCAGGGTTAACATTTCGCCCTCCTGCAGCCGAAAGAAGTTCGCTGCCTCTATAGCATACAAAATTCTTGCCGGGATTGCAATCCCCTTTTTATTCGAAATCGACGATTTTCTCCAGCTCTTGTGCCCGCCGGACGGTGTTTTCAAGTTCTTTGAGTAGAGGAGGTATGCCTTCGAAGCCAGTGCGTTGGACAAACGCGGCCAGCTCCAGGCGCAATTGTTGCGGATCGCTGCCGGCCAGCTTCTCCAGGGTGTCCATCCCGGCGTCGTAATATAAGCGGGCCCGGATGGCCTTGACCCCCTCCAGGCGAGCCAGGTCCGAAAGCTTGACCATCTCCAGGAGGGTTTCAAGCGCCACCCCGCTTTTTTCAGTTAACGCCTGGCGGCTGGCTGGGCTTTGCCCGGCGGTTAGCATTTGCTCCGTGGTGCGGATGCCCAGCGCTTCTAAACGGGCAACGTCTTTGCTGTCGAGCCCCCGGAAATCGCGCAGGTTGAATTTTGGGCGGCTGGCTGCAAGTCGCTCTTCGCGCAGCGCGTTGGCCAGGTTGCTGAGCGATGCATTGGAAGAAAACTTGTAGTACAAAGCTAACCCGCGCAGGATGTTCTTCGCATCCAATCCCTGACGTTCAACTTCCTGGGTAAACGCTAGCAGGTCTTCTGGGTCAGCCTGGTCAAGCAACTTTCCAGGCTGCTCTTCCAGATAGCAGGTAAACCTTTCGCAGTCGTGGATCAATTCCTGGACGACAGTTTCCTTTTTCCCCATCCGCTTCAGGTAGCGCGCAAACTGATTAAGATTATCCATCCTGATTTTCTTTCTCTTGCAGCCGGTTTACCTGGCTATTGACTTTTGATCTCATTGTGTTTTAATAGAACCAGCGTTGTCAAATATTTGTATGGATTTGAGACCATTTGATAACAAATTAAACCATACCTTTAGGAGGATACAATGGCAAAATTGACGGATGTTGAGGGCATTGGCCCGGTGTATGCTGAGAAGCTCAAAGCAGCCGGTGTTAGCACGGCAGAGGCATTATTAGCCCAGGGCGCGACTCCGAAAGGACGCCAGGAGTTGGCCGAGAAGACAGAGATTTCCGAAAAACTGATCCTGGAATGGGTCAACCATGTCGATTTGTTCCGGATTAAGGGAGTGGGGGAAGAGTATTCTGACCTGCTCGAAGAGGCGGGCGTCGATACCGTACCAGAGCTGGCCCAGCGCAAGCCCGAAAACCTGGTTAAAAAGATGGCGGAAGTGAATGAAGCCAAGAACCTGGTTCGCCGCTTGCCGGTGCTCTCCCAGGTGGCCGATTGGGTTGAACAGGCCAAACAGCTACCCCGGGTGATTGAGTACTAAGATGTTAAAAGAATTTCGGGATTTCATCAATCGCGGTAATGTTGTTGACCTGGCGGTTGCAGTCATCATCGGCGGCGCCTTTACCGCCATCATTACCTCACTGGTGAACGACGTTCTAATGCCGTTGATCGGCTTGATCCTGGGCGGTTTGAGCTTCAGCAGTCTTGCGATCACGGTTAAAGATGCTGTCATCGCCTATGGCAACTTCATCCAGGCAGTGGTTAACTTCCTGATTGTTGCCTTTGTGGTCTTCTTGATGGTTCGTTCGATCAACAAGACCAAGCAACCGGCGCCGCCTCCTGCTCCTGCAGAGCCGCCGGCTGATGTCAAGTTACTGACCGAGATTCGTGACCTGCTGAAGAAGTAGGTTTGCCCTGCTCGATCCAGATTCTGGTAGGGGTGCGGTTACACCGCACCCCTATTGATGTATATCCCAGGAGGAAGATCCAATGACAGAAGACCATTTGCAAACCATGGGTCAGCAGCATGGCCGTCGTTCGTGGGCAGAGCCGTGGAAAATTAAAATGGTTGAGCCGCTGCGGATGATCAGCCGGGAAGAGCGTTTGCTGGCGGCGCGCGAGGCCGGGTACAACACATTCCTGCTCCATTCTGATGATGTTTATATTGACTTGCTGACCGACAGCGGCACCAGCGCGATGAGCGATCGCCAGTGGGCGGGGATGATGCTCGGCGATGAAGCTTACGCTGGCAGCCGCAACTTCTACCACCTCGAGGCGGCGGTCCAGCAGTATTACGGCTACCGTTACGTGGTGCCGACCCACCAGGGACGCGGTGCTGAGCACCTGATCAGCAAAGCAGTCATCCAGCCCGGAATGTACATCCCTGGGAATATGTACTTCACCACCACCCGGCTGCACCAGGAGTTGGCTGGCGGCACGTTTGTGGATGTGATTATCGACGAAG
>CAZAGA010000311.1:0-4315 GCA_964484335.1 uncultured Anaerolineaceae bacterium | reverse complement strand
GTGACAAAGGGGTAGGTGCCCCATGTGTTATCGAGTAAGGAGGCCTGGGCGCCTTCCAGCAGGACTGATTTGTTTTCTTGCAAGGCATTTTGGAGCAGGCCAAACGGTTCTCGCACCATCGCCTGCACCCGGGCATACTGCTCAAGCTTCTCGCTCCGGACGGTTTCGTAGTCAAGTGGTTGCATCCCAAAGGCATCAAAAATCTTATTCTTTACTGCGAGTTGGACGCGCAGCTTTTCGCTAAACACGGCCTCGTTGGCCAGATCGGCCAGGCGCAGGCCGTTATAGCTGACCATGTCAGCATAAACCGGGCCAATGCCGCGGCGGGTAGTGCCGGTGCGACCGCTGCCCTTGGCTTCCTCGTAGATCGACTCGAGCATTGGGTGATAGGGCATGATTAGATGACAACGCGGCGAGAGCCACAAGCGGCTGCTCAACTCAATTCCGCTTTTCTCGATCATCTCTAGCTCAGCCAGGAGCGTTGCCAGGTTTAAGACTACGCCGGGGCCAATGACGCAGATCGTCTGGGGGTTGTAAAAGCCGTTCGGGGTCAGGCGGAGCTTAAAAGTGCCATATTGGTTGATGACTGTATGGCCGGCGTTGTCGCCGCCGTTGAAGCGGGCGACGATATCGGCTTGCTGGCAGAGCACGTCAACCAGCTTACCTTTGGCTTCGTCCCCCCATTGGGAACCGATGACCGCAGTAACAGGCATAACTACCTCCGAGGCTCACTCAGGGTCGATTGATTGGACGGGTGGGTTGGTCGCGGCGGAAGCGGGCATCGCGCTCAAGTGTCAGGCGCAGTCCTTCGGCCAGGCCAATGCGCGGCTGGTAGCCGAGTTTATCGCGCGCCAGGCTGATATCGGCGCACATGCGTGACACGCCGGCGTCGGTGCGTGGGTTGGCGATTACCTCAACATTCACGCCGGTGACGTCCATGACCAGGCGGACCAGCTCGCGCAGGCTGGTTTCCGTGCCACTGCCTACGTTAATGACTAGATGGTTGACGCCCGGGGCAGTCGCGGCGGCGATCATCGCGCTAATTACATCGTCCAGGTAAACATAATCGCGGGTTTGGGAGCCATCGCCATGGATCACTACGGTCCCGCCGCGCGTCGCCTGGCGCAGGAAATTCGGGATAACCGGCGGGTGCGAGGCTGGCAAGTGCTGGCCGGGTCCATAAGCGTTGAAAACTCGCAGGGAAACGGTTTCAATACCCCACAAGTCGCCAATGGTGCGAACGTAATATTCAGCCGCTAGCTTGGAAACGGCATATGGCGAACGTGGGAACGGGGCTGCGCTTTCCCGCAGCGGCTGGGTAGCCTGGTTGCCATACACGGCGCCCGATGAGATAAATACGACCCGCCGGACGCCGACATCGCGCATGGCTTCCATCAGGCTGACAGTGCCGCCGACGTTCACGGCGTTGTATTCGCGGGGATAAAGGATTGATTCGGGCACCAGGACGCGCGCCGCCAGGTGATAGACGCAGTCAACATCCTGGAGCAGGGTCCAAAGCTTGGGACGATCGTTGACGTCGCCGCGCGTGAACAATACGTCAGGAAATAGCGCCTGGGGATCTCCGGCGGAGAGATCGTCCAGGCCACGCACCTGGTGGCCCTCACGCGATAAATGATTGGCCAGATTCGAGCCCAGAAAGCCGGCCGCGCCGGTGATTAAGAAATTCATACCCTGTCCTGAAGTTGAATTTAAAACGCTGCTGTCCACTGCATTATAGCATGAGCGGCGCTTTCGGATTCAATCGATGCAGTCAACGGGCGTGATACAATCAGCCTGAGCATGAGACGATTATTATTGCTATTCAAGCGTTTGTTGATCTTAGTGGCTTTGCTTTTATTGAGCAGCATGCTGTTGGGCACTGGTGGGGAGAGCTCGGATGAGCTGGCTGAGCGCGTGCGAGTCTTTACCCGCGACAAAGAGTTCAATTTCGTCGAATGGACTTTAGATGCCTGGATGAAAAAAGCCAGCCAGTTGGCGCTGGGTAGTGAAAACTACCTGGAGACTGAACAGCGCCGCCAGGTAGTGATGGATTACCTGGACCTGGTATGGAAAATGAGGGTGGCCGAAGCGAATCTAAACGATATTTTTGCGGACCCAAATATTATCGATCCACAGGTAGCCTCGAGTGAGCTACGCGATGAACTGGAGGCGCTGCGTAGCCAACGTGATCAGATCGCGCTGCTGGCGGAAGCGATCTTGCAAGACCAGGTTAGCAATGTCGTAAGCGATCTGGGCCTGACACTGGGTGGCCAGCCCATCCCGCCGGTGTTGTACCATGCTACGGAACTGCCCTGGGCGCTGATCGTCAGCCCGCGGGAGGTTATTAAGCAGGAAGCGGACATCTCGCTGGTTCCCGAGCTAGCAGTGGATCAGCAAGTTCTGCTTGAAGAACAGGTGGACAGGGGATTTGATGTTTCTTCCGTGGTGGTTGGGATTGGCGGAGTCGGGGTGTATCCAACGATGGTCCGCGAAACGCCCGATTTGAACTGGTTGAGTGAAGTGATTGCGCATGAATGGGTGCACAATTTCCTGACGCTGCGCCCTTTAGGATTGAATTATATGAGCTCGGTTGAGCTGCGGACTATGAATGAAACGACTGCCTCGATTGCTGGGGTTGAGATCGGCATGGCAGTGATCGAAAAATACTACCCAGAGCTGATGCCGCCAGAGGAAGAAGTTGAACCTGAAGCTGAGCCGGATGCCTCGCAGCAACCGAGCGAGCCTGAGCCTTTCAACTTCTATAAGGAGATGGGCATCACGCGGGTGGAGGTGGATCGCCTGCTGGCGGAGGGCCAGGTTGAACAAGCAGAGCAGTACATGGAAGCGCGGCGGCGGTTCTTTTGGGAAAATGGCTATCATATTCGCAAGCTAAACCAGGCCTGGTTTGCCTTTCATGGGGCTTATGCCGATCAGCCGGGTGGAGGCGCGGCCGGGGAAGACCCGGTCGGTAAGGCAGTGCGCGACTTGCGGGCGCAGAGCAGCTCGCTGGCTGATTTCTTGAAACGGATTTCCTGGATCTCGTCTTTTGAACAGCTTCAGCTGGCCGTTCAAAACCACCAGGAGTAAGCACTAATTCCGGACTACTGCAAGTCCGAACAGGAGCACATCAACGATGAAACGTTATTCGGGTTTACTCTGCGCCGTCCTGTGTGCGGCGATCTTTCTCGCGGCCTGTGCTGGCCAAGGAAGTGTATTAAACGGCGAAAAACCCACTGCCCCCGGAGGTCAGGTGCTGGTTTCAACACCCGCCGCCTCTGAAGAGGCGCCAGCCAATGCCCCGGCCGATGGCGAGCAGACCTTGAGCGTGTTTGCTGCGTCTTCGCTGAATGAGGCGTTCACTGAGCTGGGGAAACTGTTTGAAGACCAAAACCCGGGGCTCAAGGTGAGCTTCAACTTTGCCGGCTCGCAACAGCTAGCCCAACAGCTTGGCCAGGACGCCCCGGCGGATGTATTCGCCAGCGCCAACCAGGCTCAGATGGAGGTTGGTATCGGGGCTGGGCGGGTGTCGGCTGACCTGGTTCGGGCGTTGTGCGGGAATAAGCTGGTGGTGATCTTTGCCAAATTTAACCCCGGTAAGCTGTACCAACTCAAAGATCTGGAACGCGAAGGTCTGAAGCTGGTCTTGGCTGACCCGGCTGCCCCGGCCGGGCAATACAGCCTGGAATTCCTGGATAAGGCCTCGAAGCTGCCAGAATATGGAGAGACGTTTAAGGTGAATGTCCTGAAAAATGTCGTCTCTTATGAGGTAAATATTCGCTCGGTGTTGACTAAGGTCGCTCTGGGTGAAGCGGATGCTGGGATTGTGTACGCCAGTGATCTATCCACGCCGCAAGGCATAGATGTCGGGGTGATGGAAATTCCCTCTGCCCTGAACATCGACGTGCTGTACTATATTGCACCGGTTCAGGAGAGCTCGCAAGCAGCGTTGGCCGCAGCGTTTGTTGAACTGGCGCTTTCCCAAGCAGGGCAGGAGATCCTGGCGCGCTACGGGTTTAAGATGGTGCAATAGCTTGTAGAAGGCTGGTATGACTGCATTAGATGAGTAGTCGCCAGCGGTGGCAGGTATGGCGCTGCTGGCGGCGTTTGGTTGGCGGGGCCTGTTCGGTGACTTGCTGCTCGACCTGGGAATCCGGATTGCTTTCAGCACTGCGGCGGTAGTCATAGCGCCAATCCCTGGCAGGTCTTTCGCTACGTGATCATCCCCTATCCTGGATAGCCTTGCCGGGCGAGAGCGTGAACTGACCGCGCTCTGAAAATGAAAATCCCTTTACGCGGCTCAATATTCGTGGCATAA
>CAZAGA010000310.1:0-4333 GCA_964484335.1 uncultured Anaerolineaceae bacterium | reverse complement strand
GTTGCAAAGCAGAATGCCCTTCGGCGGTGGACGTCGCCCGGCTGCGCTATGAATTCATTGATCATTATTATGAAAGCCATCGCCGGCCGCTGCGCGATTACCTGTTCGGGTATATCGAGCGCCTGGCCAGGTTGGGGCGAGCCTTCGCTCCGCTGGCCAACCCGCTACTGGAAAGCAAAGCCTTGGGTGGGCTACGCCAGGGCGTGCTGGGAATTGCCCGCCAACGCAGCCTGCCGGGATTGAACCGCCGCTCGTTGCGCGGCCTGTGGGCAGCCGAGCAAGCCCGCCTGCCGCAGCGCCCGGTTCAGGAGCAGGTGCTCTTCCTGAGCGACCCGTTCAGTGAATACTTCCATCCCGCCGCCGGGTTGGCCGCCCTGCGCTTGCTGCATGCCGCCGGCTGCCAGGTCCAGATCTTGCCGGTTACTGGCAGTGGGCGGACGCTGATCTCGAAGGGTTTTCTGAAAGCCGCCCGCCGCCAGGCCGAACAGGTGCTCCAGGCTGTCCAATCCTTCGACCCGACCGGTCAGATGGCGGTGGTCGGCATCGAGCCATCCGAGATCCTGACGCTGCGGGACGAATACCTGGATTTTTTCCCTGGCCAGGCCAGTTACCGGGAGCTGGCCGCGCGGGCCTGGATGATCGACGAGTTCCTGCTGCGCCCCGCTCCCGGCGGCCAACCGCGTCATTTGCGCATAGATGAACGTTTTCACCAGAAAATGACCACTGAGAAAGTCCTGCTACATGGCCATTGCTACCAGAAGGCTCAACCGCCGGCCGCCGATGGCCTGCCGGGAGGGGTGGAGGCTACCATCTGCTTGCTGCGGGCCTGGGGCTACCCGGTCGAGACGATCACGGCCGGCTGCTGCGGGATGGCCGGAGCGTTTGGCTATGAACGTGAGCACTATGCGCTCTCCCGGCAAGTGGCTGAGCTGAGCTTATTGCCAATCCTCCGCCAGGCCGGGCCTGGCTGCCTGGTCGCCGCGCCGGGTGTGTCCTGCCAGGCGCAAATTAAAGATTTCACCAACCAGGAAGTTTTTCATCCAATTGAATTGCTCAGAATTGATTTTTATGCAGATTTTATAGTACAATTTAATTCAGGAAAGGGGGGGCCGAAATCATGATCTTCGACCCGCACAGGTGACGCGATGAAATGGCAAACAAAAATGAACAAACGTACCCTTAACAACCGGCTGGCGCACAGCGGACAACTTTTCCTAACGCTGCTCTTTTTCTTCAGCGTCATTTTCTCAACCGCTTCCGCTGATCCCGGCCAACCGGTCACCCCCGGCTCTGAGGGCCTGCCTGTGCTTTCCGCCGAGGCGCAGGAATCACCCGAGAGCCCAACCGCCAATGCCACCCTGGCCAGCTCGGTCTTCGGGGTGGAAATGACCCCGGTCAGCATCGCGGGTGGTCTGAGTAAGATGAACAGCAGCTATACCCGCTGGGTGCGCGGCCCAGAAATCATCTGGAAGGACGTCCAGCCCACCGATCGGAATACCTACGACTGGACCAAGATCAGCAGCGCGGTCACCGAGATCAAAAATGCCTACAACGTCAACCCGGGTTCGACCCAGGTCATCGTGGTTGTGCGCGGCACGCCGGCCTGGGCGCAGAATAATTCCCCTTATTCCTGCGGACCGGTCAAGCAATCCGAGTTCAGTGCTTTCGCATCGTTCATGTTCAACCTGATCACGGTCCTGGAGAGCCCGACCTACAGTGTCAACATGGCCTACGTGAAGCATTGGGAAATCTGGAACGAACCGGATATCGCTCCGGTCGGCCCGAGCGACCCGGACCAGCCGTGGGGAGGCTGCTGGGGCGACCCAACCGATCCTTATTACGGCGGCCGCTACTATGGTGAGTTCCTCAAGGCGATCTATGGCACGATTAAGACCAAGGATCCCAACGCCCAGCTCATGATCGGCGGGTTGAACCTGGACTGCGACCCGCGCGTCGATCCGCCAGCCGGCAAGACCTGCACCCCGAGCAAGTTCCTGGAAGGCATCCTGGTCGCCGGGGCTGGAAATTCGTTTGACGGCGTCGCCTTCCATGCCTTTGACTATGCTTTGAAGGACACTTCAAATAACTACCTGCTCGGCCAATACAACAATCCCAACTGGCCCGGAGCAGCCTGGAATGAGAGCGGCCCGGCCTTGGTCCAGAAGGCACGCTTCATCCGCCAGGTACTGGCCCAGTATGGCGTCACCGGCAAGTTCCTGATGAACACCGAGAACTCCCTGTTGGATGACCCGTACGCCACGATCAACCGGCCTTACCCAACCACCCTGGAGGCGAGTAAGTCGTACTACGTCGCTCAGGCTTACGCCGCGGCCTATGCCGAAGGGCTGAGAGCTAATATCTGGTTTGACGTCGCCGGCTCCTGGCAGCGCAACAACGGCCTGGTCAAGATGGATGGCCAGACTTCGCTGGACGCCTATGATGCCTATCTCTTCCCGGCTGGCAACAGCGGCGACTCCTATCTCGTCCAGGAATTCCGCTACCTCAACCCGCTTAGTTTCCCGGGTATCACTGGCTACGAGTTTGGCATTATCCCGACCACCAACCCCGGTGCGTCCGCCTATCCCTATCACATCTGGCTGTTATGGTCAAAGGACGGTGGCATCCATAGCCTGACCTTACCGGCCGAATCGCCGGCAGTCTTCAACGTCAAAGGCCAGCAAATCTTTGCCAACATCACTGCAATCTCGATCACCCCACAGCCGTATTACATTATCATGCAGCCGGTGTTGACCCGCAGCCGCTTGCCGTTCATCAACCGCGGCACCGCCAACGGCAACTTCGAATCCGGTTTCACCAACTGGACCCAGGTTGGTGGACCCGCTCCGGGCGGCGCGCCGACCGCCAGCCTGCCGACCAGCCTGCAGACCACCAACCCGGTCAACCCGACCGACGCAACTCTCAAGACGCTGGACACTTCCGTTCCGTTGCAGTCGACTTCTGCGGTGATTGGCAACCCAACCCTCGGCCACGGCCAGTCGAAAGGCGTCTGCAGCTTCCCGAATGTCCCGATCGCTTACGGCGGCCTGGAACGCTATATGTACGTGCCACAGGCGACGGCTGGCAAGACGGTCAACCTGGACTTTGATTACATTCTCTACTCCCAGGATACTTCGAGCAACTCCTTCGACCAGTTCGAAGTCTGGGTGACCCCGTTCAATCCAGCGGATTTCACTCCCTTGGCGCCACCGGCTCAGGTCTTCGTCGATGGCAATAAGTCATTCGTCTCCGCTGACCAGTGCCGCTGGTACCGCATCCCCGGCCCGGAGAATGTGCGCAGCAGCAAAACCAGCGGTTGGGCGCCCGGCTCGGTTGACATCTCCGCTTATCAAGGCACGATCCTGCTGGTTTCCTTCCGGGTTTACAACCGCCAGGATGGCTGGCTGAATACCTACGCTTTCCTGGACTCGGTCCAGATTAAAGTTCGGTAATCGTATCGACAAAAAAAGGGCGGCCAGCCGGCCGCCCTTTTTTGTTAAATTTATACCATCCCGAGCACAATTGCCAGCAAGACCCCACCGGCAACCACGCTGCCGAGCTGCCCGGCGGTATTGGCGCCCATGGCATGCATCAGGATGAAGTTTTCAAAATCTTCATCCTGGGCGACCCGTGCGGCCAGCCGCCCAGCCATCGGAAAAGCGCTGATCCCGGCCGCGCCGATCAGCGGGTTGATCTTGCGCCCGGAGGCAAAGGACATCAGCTTGCCGAACAGCAGCCCGGCCACAGTATCCAACCCAAACGCCAGCAGCCCCAATATAAGCACCGTCAGGGTCTGCCAGTTCAAGAAGCTCTCGGCTGCCATGGTCGAGCCGATCGTCACTCCCAGGAACAGGGTGGCAATGTTGGCGATCTCATTCTGAGCCGATTTATTGAGCCGCTCCACCACGCCACTCTCACGCAGCAGGTTGCCAAGCATCAGCATGCTGATCAGTGGCAGGGCGGCTGGCACCAGCAGGCCGACCACCGTGGTGACCACGATCGGAAAGATGATCCGGGCGGTCTGCGAGACCGGGCGGGGGGTGTATTCCATGCGGATCTGGCGCTCAGCTTTGGTGGTCAGCAGCTTCATCAGCGGCGGCTGGATGATCGGCACCAGGCTCATATAGGAATAGGCCGCCACCGCAATCGGCGCCAGCAGCTCTGGGGCCAGCTTGGATGCGACAAAGATCGAAGTCGGACCATCAATTGCGCCGATCACCCCGATCGAGGCGGCCTGGTTGAGCGGAAAGCCCAGCAGGGTAGCCAGGATCAGGGTGCCGAAGATGCCAAACTGGCCGGCAGCCCCGAGCAGCACCATCTGCGGCTGGGAGAGCAG